>JBOHYD010000093.1:0-2032 GCA_050737635.1 Luteimonas sp.
CAGATGAAGGACGGCGAGTTGCTGCTGATCGACGCCGGCTGCGAGTACCAGTACTACGCCTCGGACGTCACCCGCACGTTGCCGGTCGGCGGCCGCTACAAGGCCAGGCAGCGCGACGTGTACGAAATCGTGCTGGAGGCGCAGAAAGCCGCCATCGCGAAAGTGCGCGCCGGTTGTCACTGGAACGATCCACACCAAGCGGCGGTGCGCGCAATCACCCGCGGGCTGGTCCGCATCGGGCTGCTGAAGGGCCAGACCGCGAAGCTGATCAAGGACGGCGCATATCGGCGCTTCTTCATGCATCGGACCGGGCACTGGCTCGGCATGGACGTGCATGACGTCGGTGAATACAAGGTCGGCGAGCAGTGGCGGATGCTCGAGCCTGGCATGGTCACGACCGTCGAGCCCGGCATCTACATCGCGCCCGGCTCCAAGGGCGTCGGCCGCGAATGGTGGGGCATCGGCGTTCGCATCGAAGACGACGTCGTCGTCACGCGGGGCGATCCCGAGGTGCTGACCGCGGCGATGCCGACCGACCCCGACGAAATCGAGCGTCTGATGGCGGCGGCCTGAGCGGGCGCATCGGCGGCCGATCGTGAGCGGATCCGCATTGACGCGTTGCGACGTCGCCATCGCCGGTGGCGGCATGGTCGGACTGTCGCTCGCGGCGGCGCTCGCCGAGCTGCCGCTCCACGTCATAGTCATCGAGCCGGTCGCCCCCGATGCCGATAACCAGCCCAGTTTCGACGCGCGCACGACTGCGCTTTCCGGCGGCAGCCGACGCGTGCTCGAGGGCGTCGGCGTGTGGCAGGCCATCGCCGCGCAGGCCACGCCCATTCGCAAGATCCACGTGTCGGAGCGCGGTGTGTTTGGTTTCGCGCGTCTGACGGCCGAGGAGCAGGGCGTGGCCGCGCTCGGTTACACGATCGAGAATCGTCTGCTGGGCATGGCGCTCCGCGAGCGCTGCGCAACCATTCCGCGGCTGACGCTGTGCCATGCCGCCGTGCGCGAATTGTCGCCTGGCGAGGACGCGCTGCGGATCGTGACTGACCAGGGTCAGCAGTTCGCTGCGCGACTCGTGGTCGCGGCGGACGGCGCCCAGTCCACCGTGCGCAGCGCCATCGGCATCGACGCGACGGTATCGGAGTACGGCCAGCACGCGGTCGTCGCGCATGTCGACTCCGAACGTTTCCACGATTACACGGCTTATGAGCGATTCACGCCCAGCGGTCCGATCGCCGTGCTGCCGATCGCCGAGGGACGTTCCGCGGTCGTGTGGACACTCGCACCGACGGCCGCGGCGCGCGCGCTCGCGCTGCCCGACGAGGCATTCATCGCCGAACTGCAACAGGCATTCGGTCTGCGTCTCGGCCGCTTCAGGCGCGTCGGTCGCCGGCAATCCTATCCGCTCACGTTGACGCGCTCCGGGAGCCAGTCCGGAACGCGGGCGGTCGTGATCGGCAATGCGGCGCAGGGCCTGCACCCGGTTGCTGGTCAGGGCTTCAACCTGGGCCTGCGGGACGTCGCGACGCTGGCCGAGGTGCTGGCCGATGCCGTCGCCCTGCAGGGCGCGGCGATGGATCCCGGTTCCGGGGCGCTGCTCGAGCGCTACACGCGCTGGCGGCAACCGGACCGGCAGGCCGTGATCCGATTCACCGACAGCCTGGTGCGCGGTTTCGGCCAGCCATTCGCGCCGTTTCGTGCGGCGCGCGCCACGGGTCTGCTGCTGTTCGACCTGCTGGGCCCGGTTAAGCGCGAATTCGCGCGCAGGACCATGGGTCGTGCCGGCCGCCTGCCGCGTCTGGGGCGCGGGCTGGCGCTGGTGGCGCGCACATGAAACGCGATTTTGACGTCGTGATCGTCGGCGGCGCGATGGCGGGTGCCGGCGCCGCGGCGCTCCTCGCCGCGAACCCTGGAACCGCGGCACTTCGCATCGCATTGCTCGAACCCAAACCGGTGACCGCGCCGATTACGGGCGAACCACTCGACCTGCGGGTGTCGGCGCTGTCGCGGACATCGCAGAGGCTGCTGC
>JBOHYD010000094.1:0-13444 GCA_050737635.1 Luteimonas sp.
GCTGCTTGTGCTTGCGCCACCAAGTCGCTATCCACTCGCCGAGGCCTTGCCATGTGCGTAGCTCCCAAAATCGATTCTGCTCGAGAGATTGCCACAATTAGGCTCAACTTGAAAGCTAATTGGAATAAGCCGGCACGGGAGCGTTCGATGCAGCGCGCGATGGTTGCGCATGCGGCGCACTATTCGCCCGCCTATGCGAAGCTCATAGCGCAGTGGTATGGGATTGCTGGCCCCGCCGTTGGGCAACGTCTTTAGGGACGGCAGCGTCTGCAACCGACCTAACAGCCGCGCCTAGCCCGACGGGGCGAAAACGCCGTAACCCTGCGGCGCTGGCGCGGCCTCTTTTCAGGGGCGCGAGGGTGCGCTAATGGCGGCTATCGAGTCTGACCTCCATGCATTTCTTGAAGAGCGACTTCGCGATTTGAAGAATTGGCATGACGGAGCACTAGAAATCGGTGAGCTTCGCGACTCCGACGCAGTTCAACTAGCGAAATCAAATTTCTTTACGTTCGTCTGCTACAGCTGGGACCACGGTGAGGGCGATATCGATGGAGCACTCGTGATCGCTTTGGAAACATTCATTGAGTTCTCGGCTGAATGGTCAGCTGATCCAGCGAAAGCTCTCGATGAATTGGGTCTTTCTGGCTCTCCCCGATGGGAACTAACAGAGTTTACGCTTGTTGTTGCTTCGATGCTCGCCGACGCAGCATTGGAGGCGTTTGAAATAGGTACAAAGAAAAAGCTGAAGCTAGCTGCGATGCTGTATGCCGATGCGGTCGAGGCACGCGAGATGTGGAACGCTACGAGGGGGCCGGCCCGAGCGCGGAATACCAATACTCGGCGCGCAAAGATGCATCAGGTCGCGCTGTCGTTCGACGAGCGGATTGCAGGAAGAAAGGCTCGCAAGGAGACAGCGCAGATAGCGAACAGAGCGAGGCTTGCGAAGGATCCCAAGCAGTCTGCCAAAGTCGCAGCGCACTTGCTTTGGCAGGAGCGAGAGATGGGTAAGCATCCTGTACTTAGAACGGAAGATCAGTTTGCGATGGAAGTCTGCCGTCGCTGGTCGGAGCTAACAAGCATTGGCACGGTTAAGAAATGGTCAACTGCTTGGCGTAAGCACGCAAAAGCAATACGCAGGCAGTAAAACGAATCTGCTAGCAGAGTGGCGAACACGCTAGCGGGTGCGCCTGAGGCGACTACAAAACGATATTGAATAGGCATCGCTGCACCGCAGCGGCCCGAGCCATCCGGCAACGGCCAGCACAGACGGAATCGCAACGATGACCAATACCTACACTCCTGATCGCCCGACGATCCTTGAACGCCTGCCACAAGTGAAAGCCCGCACCGGGCTGTCCCGATCCGAAATTTACCGCCGCAGCACAGCCGGTGACTTTCCCGCACCGATCAAGCTCGGGGAAAGGGCTAGTGCATGGAGTGCTGCTGAGGTCGATCAATGGATCGCTGGCCGCATCGCACTGCGTGACGCGAAGGCCGCCGCGTGAGGCCCGGAAAGAGGAAACCCGCAGGCGGCAACCTGCGGGCTTCAGGTGCCATCGCAGGCATGAGGGCGCTGTACGGCAAGGGCCAACCTACGGCAACGCGGCGGGAGTCGCAATCGACACGACTGCCAGATAACTGGCGGGATCGTCTGCCCGAGCCTGCGGCCTACTACAGCGCGCGTATCGGCAAGCTGACCAGCCACAACGCAGACGGTTGGGCGCAGGGCGTGTGCCCCTTTCACGACGACCACGATGCCAGCCTGAGCGTGCAGGTGGTCAACGCGCACGGGGGCTGGCGATGCTTCGCCGGATGCGGGCAGGGCGACATCGTGGCGTTCCACCAGCGCCTGCGTGGCTGCGACTTCAAGCAGGCCGTGACCGAGCTTGTGCGAGGTGGTGCATGAGCGCCGTCATGGTGGAAACAGTGAAGGAAGCGGCGCGCCGGCTTGCCGCCCCTGCGATCCGGATTGGCTATCTGCCGGTGGCGCTGCATTGCTATGAAGATGCAGACGGCAATCCGGTGTTTTGGCGCATCCGTGCAAAGCATCCCGATGGTCGCAAGTGGATACGCCCGATGCAGTGGACGGGCAGTGCATTCATTGCTGGCGAGCCTGCCAAGCCTGATGCCGGCAAGGTGTTGTATCGCCTGCCGCAGCTGATCGCCGCCGATGCGTCGCTGCCGGTGCTAGTTGTGGAGGGTGAGTCCTGCGCCGATGCGCTCGCCGCGCTGGGCATCGTGGTTACGACAAGCGGCGCGGCGGACAGTGCGAAGGTGGCTGACTGGTCGCCCCTGCAAGGCCGCACCGTGCGCGTGTGGGCCGACAACGATGCCGCTGGCGCGACCTATGCGGACAACGTTGCCATCGCACTGCACGCGCTTGGCTGCATCGTGGAGCGCATCGACATTCAGCACCTGGAACTGCCCGACAAGGGCGACGCCGTGGACTGGCTGGCAGCGCATCCAGACGCGACCGCTGCCGACGTGCTTGGCTTGGCCAGCTCCAAAGTAGAGGCAAGTAGACCGGCGAATAAAATAGGGGCCGGAAACTGGCTGGCCAGCGCACCCGAGCCGCTGCGCCGTGCATTGCCGCCTGCTGACCCGTATCCGATGGATGCGCTGGGCGACGTGTTGGGCAACGCTGCCAAGGCCATCCACCGCAACGTGCAATCGCCGGCTGGTATGTGTGGGCAATCCATCCTGTCAGCGGCCAGCCTTGCGGTGCAGGCGCACGCCGATGTGGTTATTGATGGTCGGCGTGAGCCACTGAGTCTGTGGCACGTCACGGTCGGCGATTCTGGTGAGCGCAAGAGCGGCGGCGACCGCTGGGCGTTGCAGGCGCACCGGGAGCACGAGCAAGCGCTGTGGATGGATTGCCGGCACGCAATGACCGCATTCGACTTCGATGACCGCAGCTACAAGGCTGCCGCACGCAAGGCGGAGAGTGGAAAGAAAGACGCGCTGGCAATCCGGGATGCCATCCGCGAGTTGGGCGCGCCCCCCGAGCCGCCATTGTCTCCGCTGCTGTTGGTGCCCGAGGCGACGCTTGAAGGGCTGCACAAGCTGCTACAGACGGGCCGGCCAAGTATGGGCCTGTTTAATGATGACGCAGGCGACTTCCTTGACGGCCATGCCATGAGCCGCGACAACCGCACGAAATCTGCGGCGGGGCTTTCCAAGCTATGGGACAACGGCGAGTTTTCACGCATCCGCGCTGGCGATGGCGCAAGCAAGTTCTACGGTCGGCGACTGGCGATGCACGTCATGGTGCAGCCCGTCATCGCCGAGCGGGTGCTGTCGGATGACGTGCTGTGTGGCCAAGGCTTTCTGCCGCGCTGCCTGCTGTCGTGGCCCACGTCCACCGCAGGCACCCGCCGATATATGGACACAGACCTGACCGCCGACCCCGCGCTGCGTGCGTACTGGGCGCGCATGAGTGCGCTGCTGACTCTTGCGCCGCCGTTGCAGGCAGACACACGCAACGAGCTGGCACCGCGCGCGCTGGGCCTGACCGCCGATGCCAAGGCGCGATGGATTGCCGTGGCCAACGCCATCGAGACCGACCTGCTGGGCGACTTTGGCAGCGTGAAAGCGTGGGCAAGCAAGGGTGCTTCCCAAGTGCTGCGCGTCGCTGGCGTCCTGACGCTGGTAGAGGATCACGCAGCGGCTCTTATTGGACTGGACGCCATCGATCGGGCTGCGGTGCTGGTGGATCACTACCTGAGTGAGGCGGTCCGCATCGTTGGCGCTTCCGGCGTGCCGGTCCATGTGCGGCACGCGGAGCTGCTGCGCGGCTGGTGTTGGGAGACACGGCGCGAGCTTTTGTTTTCCAGCGATGCGATGCGGCTGGGGCCGAATGCCGTCCGCAGTGTTGACGCATTCGATAAAGCGGTGGAAGTGCTGGAAGCAAATGGCTGGGCGGCCTACGTCGAGGGAGGCATGCACATCGACGGCAAGCAGCGCGCGCGGGTGTGGCAGATGCGTCCGCAGGGGGACGATTGATGGGCGCACTGGCCGACCTGTTAGTGAGGCCGCACCCTGCCGCGAATCCCGCGAATCCCGCGAATCAAGGGGATGGCACGGCGGCAGATTCGCAGCATTCGCGACATTCGCAAGGGGGTGCATCCGCAACTCGAAAACGACTTCATGCGCTCGCAGTGTCTGGCGGCCAATCCCCTGAGATTGCCGGCGACCTGCCAGACGCCGACGTAGCGGAATGCGAAGCATTGGACGACAACACCCTGCGCGCGTACCTGCGTGCAGTGGAGCGGGGGGCGCATATGGATGCCGGCACGTTGCCACCGGGCTACACGCAGCGCGTGGAGTGCAGCGGCTGCGGCCCGGTGTGGCTGTGGGCGGGATCACCGCAGCGGGTCATCGCCTGCCCGTGGTGTTTCCGTCGCAAGGCTGACAAGCCATTCCCGAGACCGCCAGCGCATGAGGGGGGTTGGCATGACTGACTCGGTGCCAGACCCCACGCATGCGGCACGTCTGCAACGCCAGCGACGCCACCGCATGACCCGCATCGACTACATGCCGGCGGCTGTTGTTGTTGTGTTGATCCGTGAGCGGCAAGCGCAGGAACGCAGAGGCAGCGTGGCCGCGACCAATAGGGCAGTTATCGACGCCATCGTCATGGAGTGGGCACGGCTAACCGGGCGGGTGCCTGCTGAGCGGGAAAAGGCGAAGGCACGACGACCGGAACTACCGCACACATCGCGGGCGCGCGCGGGCGCGGATGACTCCGGGACGCTGGCCAAGCCGACGCCGGAATTAACTGACCAGTACGCGCGCGCGTATGAGTTCGCAGGCACGCGGCCATCCAAGTCCCCACGCGCGCGCTGCGGTGCCAAGCGCCATCGGGACGGCCAACCCTGTGAGGCAAGGCCCGAGCCGGGCAAGCGGCGCTGTCGCTTCCACGGTGGCAGGTCTACGGGGCCACGCACTGGCGAGGGCAAAGCGCGCGCGATGGCGAACCTGCGCCGTGGGCGGACTCCGGCAGCGAGGTAGCGCGCTGGTCTCAGGTCATCGCCATATGGGCAATGTAGCTGGAGCGATCTTTCTCGCCTGACGCCTTCACCTTGGCATCGAGGCGCTTCAGGACGCGAGCGGGGATCGACACATTGATGCGCACGGTCTTGTCGTCGAATGCATCTGCGTCGATGTTCACGATGGCAAACGTCCAGCCTGCGTGGTCCTTCATCGCCTTGATCGCTTCCAACGGGGACGCTTTCGGGATCGGTTCACCCGCATCAAGCGTCGCGTCGATCCATGCGGCGGCGGCCACTTCGACGTTTTCCATTGCCTCGTCCAAGGTGTCGCCCGCAGAAAAGCAGCCGGGGAGATCGGGAACGATCACGCCCCATGCGGTGCTGTCGGTGCCCTCTTCAATGACGACGGGATACTTCATGCGGCCTCCTACAGTCCGGCTTGTTTGCGAATGGCGGCAATCAGGCCCTTGCCAAGGTCTTTCTTGGGGTGCGGGACCGTGATGTGCCCCGGCTTGGCCGCGTGCCTGAAGACGTGGTGCGAGCCGCGCGTGCGGTCAAGCGACCAGCCGGCCTTCATGAGTTCCTTGATGAGGGCGGCACTGGTCACGAGGCAACTATACACACGGTGTGTATCGACTGCATTGGCGGTCGATGCAGCTGCTGAGCCACTGGTAAGCTGGCGACGGTGCCGAGCCATTTAGGGGGCACCGGCTGCAACGTGGGGGCACATTTGGGGGCACAACCCGAATAGGCAGCCCGTCTTGTATTTGTAAATCAATCGCTTGCCCCGACTTTGCGGAGCCGGGTGCCGCACCACCCTCGCTCGCGCACGACAGGAGCCATCCGCATGTCCCGACACTACCCGCCCGTGTCCCTCTTCGGTGTGCCCACCGATGTCGGCGCCGGCACGCGCGGCGTATCGATGGGCCCGGAAGCGCTGCGCGTCGCCGGGCTGGCCGAAGCGTTGGCCGCGCGCGGCATCGACGTGATCGACCGCGGCGATCTCCACGGCCCGCGCAATCCCTGGGCCGCGCCGGTCGACGGCTACCGCCATCTCGACGAGGTGGTGGCGTGGAACCGCGCGGTGCTCGACGCCTCCAGCGCCGAGCTGCAGGCCGGACGCATGCCGATCCTGCTCGGCGGCGATCACTGCCTGGCGATCGGCTCGATCGCGGCGGTCGCCAACCACTGCCGGGCCGTCGGCAAGACGCTGCGGGTGCTCTGGCTCGACGCGCACACCGACTTCAACACCCACAACGTCACCCCGTCGGGCAATGTCCACGGCATGCCGGTGACCTGCCTGTGCGGCATCGGTCCCGACGTGCTGACCGGCCTCGGCGGCCACGTCCCGGCGATTACCCCCGACGTGCTGCGCCAGATCGGCATCCGCTCGGTCGACGCCGAGGAAAAGCGCCTGGTGCAGCAGCATCGGCTGGACATCTACGACATGCGCTATATCGACGAGGTCGGCATGAAGCGCGCGATGGCCGAGGCGCTGGATGGCGTCGACGCCGACACCCATCTGCACGTCAGCTTCGACGTCGACATCCTCGACCCGAGCATCGCGCCGGGCACCGGTACCACGATCCCGGGCGGCGTCAACTACCGCGAGGCGCAACTGATCATGGAGATGATCGCCGACACCGGCCTGCTCGGCTCGCTGGACATCGTCGAGGTCAATCCAGCGCTCGATCAGCGCAACGCGACCGCGCTGCTGGCGGTGGATCTGGTCGAAAGCCTGTTCGGCAAATCGACCCTGATGCGCGATTGAGCCGGCCAAGCCGCAGTTGCCGGCTTTGGCCTGACGCCGGATCCGCACTGTTTGCACATCGCGTTCACATGCCGGTGCGGTTTCATTCACCGGACGGGCCGCAGATTTGCCCCGCGGTCCAACCCAACAGTTACAGGAGAGCTCCATGAAGCGTTTGATTGCACTGATGCTGCTGGCGATGTTCTCGATCGGTACCTTGTCCGCGTGCAACACCATCAAGGGCGCCGGTCAGGACGTGCAGAAGGTCGGCGAGAAGGTGGAAGGCGCGGCGAAGGATACCGGCGGCACCAAGTAAGCGATCTTTCCCTTGTCACGCAGCATGCCGCTCGCGGCGTGCTGCGGCCGCACCAAGCAACCACAGACAGAAACGGGCCGCTCCATCCGGCCCGTTTTTTGGTGCGCCAAGCATGGCGCGGAGCGCGCTGTCGGACGCGCTAGTGTAGTGCTTCACTCTGTTTGAACCATACAAAACCCAGCGTTTCTGCGGTTTTCGTGGCGATTTTAAGTTCCATCAACAACGCAGCACTACACTAGCGGGGTGAGGCGTCCGACGAGGTGACGCGTCGTACGCGCCACCGCACGCACGGTGGCGTGGAGCGGACGGTCCCCGGCCCCTCCCCGATCAGGCAGTGGCTTGCGGAACACAACGGTCGGCGCCGGTGATGCGTTGTCGATTTCCGCATCGAGCGAGGATGCGCGTCAGTGATCTGCATGCAGGTCATGGTCATGCGCTTGCTCGGGCGCGGCCGTCGCAGCGACCGGCTGCACCGCGAAGTCGACCTCCTGCGTTGCTGCGCGCTGGTACGTGAAGCGTGCACGCAAACGGTCGCCCGCCTTCAGCACGCGCGCCGGGCCGATGAACATCAGGTGCATGCCCCCGGGCTTGAGTTCCACTTTCCCGCCAGCGCGTACCGGGATGCCATCCGCGAGCTGCCGCATCCGCATCACCCCGCCGTCCATGCGCATCTCGTGGATCTCCACCCGCTGCGCGTCGGGGCTGCTCACCGCGACGAGCCGGTCGTCGGCCTGGCCGGCGTTGTGCAAGGTCACGAAGCCACCGGCGACCGGCGCGTTGGGCGGCGTCGCGCGCATCCACGCGTGGCCGGCGTGCATCGTCTTCGCCAGTTCGGCGGCATGTACGCCGGTCATGGCGAACAGCACAGCGGCGAGCAGGGTCGTGGGCACGAAATGCCGCAGGCGGCTCGCCGTGGTCGGCAGTGTCTTCATCATTCGATCTCCGGCTGATGGCATGGTGAGAGTGACTGGGTGGAGCGGCGCATCACCGCGGCGGCGAGGCCAGTTCGTTCGCGTTCAGCGTGCCGTCACGGTTGCGGTCCTGACGGCCGAAGGTCGCGGCGATGCGCGCGCGGTGCTCGGCACGGGCGACCGGCCGGCCTTGGCGGCCGGGCAGCTCGTCGGCGCCGAGCACGCCGTCGCGATCGCGGTCCATTGCGTCGAAGGCATAGCTCATCCAGTCCTGGTATTCGGTCAGCGACACGCGGCCGTCGCGGTCGGCGTCGATGCGCGACAGGTAGTCGCCGGTGGCCTGCACTTGCGCGCTGGCGGCCGACGCCAGCGTCGAGAGTAGGGTGAAGGCGGACAAACGCCGCAAGCCCGTCCGCCGGGCGGGCCTCGGCCCAGCGCCCGCGCGCACGTTGTTCACCGTAAGACGTCCGGCCACCGCAACACCGCCGGGCGGCACGGGTGCGCTCTATGCCCGCAGCTGCTGCAGCGAATAGCCCTTCAGGCGCTGCGAATACTCCTGCAGCGCGCGGATGCCGCTGGCTTCGGCATCCTTGCACCACATCTGCAGGTTGTGCAGCGACTCCTGTGCATCGTGGGTGCGCGCTTCGAGCAGCGCCGACAGCCGCACGCGGTGTTCGACCAGGGTGCGGATGCGCGGGCGCTGCGACACCCAGCTGCGCAGCTGCTCGCGCGCATCGGGTTTGAGCCAGCGGCCGTCGTCGACGATGCCGCGACGCAGCTGACGCGGCAACAGCGCGCGCAGTTTGGCGCCGGCCACGCGCGCTTCCTCGCGCAGCGCCGGGGTCAGCACGTTGCGCTGGTAGTCGGTCATCGCCTGGAAGCGGTGCGCGAGCAGCGCCTTCATGGTGTCGCCGTCGGGCACGTGGATGTTGGGGCGCACGTCGAGCGACGGCGCGACCCGCAGCACCTTGGCCAGGCCGAGCGCCTCAAAGCCCTTGATCGCCGCCCAACCGATGTCGAACTCCCAGCGCCGCAGCGCAAACTTGGCCGACGACGGGAACGCATGGTGGTTGTTGTGCAGCTCCTCGCCGCCGATCCACACGCCCCACGGCGTGAGGTTGGTGGCGGTGTCGCTGGTCTCGAAATTGCGATAGCCCCACCAGTGGCCGAGGCCGTTGACCACGCCGGCCGCCCAGAACGGAATCCACGCCATCTGGATCGCCCAGATCGCGACCCCAGCAGCGCCAAACAGCACGAAACTCAACAACAGCAGGACGATCGGGCCCATCGTGGCGTGCGGCGTGTAGAGATGACGCTCGATCCAGTCGGTCGGCGCGCCACGGCCGTACTGCTCGATATCGGCACGCTGCGTGCGCGCCTCGCGGTATAGCTCGACGCCGCGCCAGAACACCGTCTTGATGCCCTTGTGCATTGGGCTGTGCGGGTCGTCCTCGGTCTCGCACTTGGCGTGGTGTTTGCGATGGATCGCAATCCACTCCTTGGTGATCATCGACGTGGTCAGCCACGTCCAGAAGCGGAACACGTGCGCGACGGCCGGATGGAAGTCGACGCCGCGGTGCGCCTGGCTGCGGTGCAGGTACAGGGTCACCGAGAAGATGGTGAGCTGGGTCGCGATCAGGAAGTAGGTCGCGAGCGACCAGAAGCCGAACTGCAGCAGGCCGCCGGCGAGAAAATCGAGAATCGAGTCGGGCATCGTCATGTCGGGTGTGTGGTGAACGCCAATGATGGCGGCGGCCCGGAGCGATTGCCATCCCTGCGCCGGCGTATGGCTGCAGGATTCACGTTGCCGGACGTGCGCGATTCATCGGCGGCGCGGCGTTCAGCCCTGCGGCGGCGGCCGCTTGGCGTCTTCGGCGGCCACCGATCGAAGGCCGAGGTCGCAGCCTGACGGCCGCCGGGTTTGCGACACTGCGCACATGCCCGAACTGCCCGAAGTCGAAACCACCCGCCGCGGGCTCGCGCCGCATCTGATCGGGCGACATATCGCTGCGGTCACGCTGCGCCGCGCCGACCTGCGCTGGCCGATCCCCGGCGAGATCGCGGCACTGCTGCCGGGCCAGCGTATCGACGCGGTGCGCCGCCGCGCGAAATACCTGCTGCTCGACACCGCGGCCGGCAGCGCACTGCTGCATCTGGGCATGTCCGGCAGCCTGCGTGTGCTCGCGGCCGACACGCCGGCGCGCGCGCATGACCACGTCGACCTGCTGCTCGGTGATCGGGGCAACGCGCCGCCATCGCGGGTGCTGCGCTTCAACGATCCGCGCCGCTTCGGCTGCCTGCTGTGGCAGCCGCCGGGCAGCACGCATGCGCTACTGCGCGGGCTGGGACCGGAACCGCTGGCGATCCCTGGCGGTGACGGCATCGCGGCCGCGCCAGCGCTGGGGCCGGAGGACGGCATCGCGATGTCGTCACCGGTGTTCAGCGGCGACTACCTGTTCGCGCGCAGCCGCGGCCGCAGGGTGCCGGTCAAGGCCCTGCTGATGGACCAGCGCGTGGTGGTCGGGGTCGGCAATATCTATGTCGCCGAGGCCTTGTTCGCCGCCGGCGTGTCGCCGCTGCGCGCGGCCGGGCGGGTGTCGCGCGAGCGCTATGCGCGCATCGCCGAGGCGATCGAGCACATCCTCGGCCAGGCAATCGCCCGTGGCGGCACCACGCTGCGTGATTTTTCGAGCCCCGACGGCGCGCCTGGCTACTTCGCGCAGGAGTTGTCGGTGTACGGCCGCGACGGCCTGCCGTGCCCGACCTGCGGGCGGCCGCTGAAGCACGCGGTGCTCGCCCAGCGCGCAACGGTGTGGTGCGGTCGCTGCCAGCGCTGAATCGTGGTCTCCCGACCTCATCGGGAGCGGGTTCAAGCTATAGTCGCGGCGCGGCTTTCAGGGAAGACTGATGACGCAGTCCGCCGACATCACCCAATGGCTCGATGCCGCCCGCGGCGGCGACCGCGAGGCGCTGGACCGCGTGCTATCGACGCTGTACCAGGAACTGCACTCGATGGCGCGACACCAGCTCGCCGGCCAGCGCGGACAGACCCTGGACGCGACCGCGCTGGTCCACGAGGCCTATCTCAAGCTGATCGGTCGCCGCGAGGCGCAGTTCGAGGACCGCGCGCACTTCTTCGCGTACGCGGCATCGGCGATGCGCAGCGTGGTGGTCGACTACGCGCGCCAGCGGCGCGCGCAGAAGCGCGGCGGCGACCTGCACCGCGTCACCGACCTGC
This sequence comes from Luteimonas sp., assembly GCA_050737635.1. GTDB lineage: Bacteria > Pseudomonadota > Gammaproteobacteria > Xanthomonadales > Xanthomonadaceae > Luteimonas. Next base: position 11,207 of record JBOHYD010000094.1, read on the forward strand.
CCGAGGACATCGCCGGCGGCCTGCGCCTGGACGAGGACATGCTGAGCCTCGATGTCGCGCTGAAGCGCCTGAGCGCGGTCGACGCACGCCTGGCGCAGGTGGTCGAGCTGCGCTACTTCGCCGGCCTGTCGGAGCTCGAGATCGCGACCCTGCTCAAACGCTCCGAACGCAGCATCCGCCGCGACTGGCAGAAGGCCAAATTGTTGCTGCTGGCGTCGCTGAAGGATAGGTAGAGGGGGGTGGGAAACGTGAGGACGGCACCGCAGGCACGCGCCCGTCTCTCCCGCCTCCCGCCTCCCGCCTCCCGCCTCCCCCCACTCCTCACTCCTCACTCCCCACTCCCCACTCCCCACTCCCATGGACGCCGAACGCTGGCAACGGTTGTCCCCGCTGCTGGACGCGCTGCTCGAACTCGATCCCGGCGCGCGCGCGCGCAGCTTGGCGGCGCTGCGCGAGGATGATCCGCAGCTCGCCGCCGATCTCGACGGCCTGCTGGCGATGGAAGCCGACGGCGACGACTTTCTGTCCGAACCGCTGATCCCGCCGCTGCCCGGCCCGCGCCCGGGCGGCCGCGTCGGCCCCTACCAGCTCGAACGCATGCTCGGCGAGGGCGGCATGGGCCAGGTCTGGCTGGCGATCCGCGCCGACGGCTTGTATCAGCGCCGGGTCGCGCTGAAGCTGCTGCGCCCGGGCCTGGCCGATCCCAACCTGCGCCTGCGCTTCACCCGCGAGCGGCAGATCCTCGCGCGCCTCGAACACCCGCACATCGCGCGTCTGCTCGACGCCGGCATCAGCGGCGACAGCCAACCCTACCTCGCGCTCGAGTACGTCGAGGGCGAACCGCTCACCGATTGGTGCAAGACCCACGCGCTGTCGGTGGATGCCTGCCTGCGACTGTTTCTGCAGGTCTGCGCGGCGGTCAGCCACGCCCACGCCAATCTGATCGTGCACCGCGACCTCAAGCCGTCCAACATCCTCGTCACCGCGCTCGACGAGGTGCGGCTGCTCGATTTTGGCATTGCCAAGCTGCTCGACACCGCCGAGCAGGCACCCGACAGCACCCGCACCGGCCTGCGCGCGTTCACCTTGCACTACGCCGCGCCGGAGCAGATCCGCAGCGAGCCGGTGACCACGATGACCGACGTGTATTCGCTCGGCGTGGTGCTCTACGAGCTGCTCAGCGGCCACACGCCCTACCGGCTCAAGCGCGATAGCGACGCCGAATGGGAAGACGCGATCCTGCACGACGATCCATTGCGGCCGTCGGTGGCGGCGCTACGCAACGCCGACGGCGGCAACGGCGATCTGCCGGCATCGAAGCCGCGCGCGCGGCAGATCGCCGGCGACCTCGACAATATCGTGCTCAAGGCGCTCGGCAAGCGTCCCGAGCAGCGCTACGCATCGGTCGAGGCGCTGGCGCTGGATCTGCAGCGCTACCGCGACGGCAGGCCGGTGCACGCGCGGCCGCAAAGCATGCGCTACCGGTTGCGCAAGTACGTGCACCGCCACCACTGGGCGCTCGGCACCGCATTGCTGGTGACGTTGATGTTTGGCTCGACGCTGGGCATCGTCGCTTGGCAGGCGCGGCAGTCGGTGCGCGAGGGCGCACGCACGCAGGCGCTGCAGGACTTCGTCGTCGGCCTGTTCGAGAACGCCGGCAGCGCGCCGGCCGGCACCCCGCTCGACGTGCGCCAGCTGCTCGACACCGGCGTCGCGCGCGGCGATCGCGAGCTCGCGCGGCAGCCGGTCGAACGCGCTGAACTGTTTGGCGTGATCGCGCGGCTGCGCGTGGGCCTGGGCGATTACGACCAGGCGCTGCGGCTGCTGCTGCGGCAGCGCGCGATCGTCGCCGCGCTCGGCGACAGCGCGCCCGCCAGCCTGCGCCTGGAGTCGGCAACCGATCTCGGCCGCACCCAGCACATGCTCGGCCGCCAGGTCGACTGCGTGGCGACGATGCGGCCGCTGCAGACGCTCGCGCGCCGCGAGGAGCACCAGCTGCCCGCACAGAGCGCCGAGTACTACACGCAGCTCGCGCGCTGCCAGCGCACGCTGGGCGAGCGCAGCGCCGCACGGCTGATGTTCGAGCGCGCGCTGTCGCTGCGCCGCGACCCGCTGCGCGACGAGACCGGCATCGTCGACAATCTCGCCGAGCTCGCCGGTCTGCGTGCCGACGGCGGCGACAGCGCCAGCGCCGAGCGCGCGCTGCGCGCGGCACTCGCGCAGCTGCGCGCGCGGGTC
>JBOHYD010000095.1:0-7694 GCA_050737635.1 Luteimonas sp.
CGCGTATGCCGCGGGCCTGCACTGCCGCGGCGCGCAGCGCGCGCAGGCGCGCCGTGCGCTCGTCGCGCTCGCCACGCGCCTGCGTGCGGCGCAGCCGGAGGGCGGACAGCTGGTGCGCGAGATCGACGCGATCCGCGACGACTGCTTCGGCGGCGTCGCGAGGCCGCTTTAGCCGTTCGACAACGGCAACGACGCCTGCAGCGGCGCGATCCGGCCCTCGCCGCGCACGATCTTTTTGAACTCCGCACGGCTCACCGACACATAGCGCTCGTTGCCGCCGATCTCGACCTGCGGCCCGTCGCTGACCGCAAACCCGCTGTCGTCGACACGCACGGTCATCGTCGCCTTCTTGCCGCTGTGGCAGATGGTCTTGATCTCGATCAGCTCGTCAGCCCATGCCAGCAGGTACTGGCTGCCTTCGAACAGTTCGCCGCGAAAATCCGTGCGCAGTCCGTAGCACAGCACCGGGATGCGCAGCTCATCGACCACCTCGCCAAGCTGCCAGACCTGCGGCTTGCTCAAGAACTGCGCCTCATCGACCAGCACGCAATGCAACGCGCCGTTGGTGGCGATGTCCGCGCGCAGCCAGCCGTGCAGGTCGGTGTTGCGATCGAATGCGCTACCGGCCGCGCTCAGGCCGATCCGCGAGGCGACTCTGCCACTGCCGGCGCGGTCGTCGAGGCGCGGGGTCAAAATCGCCACGCGCATGCCGCGCTCGCGGTAGTTGTGCGCGGACTGCAGCAGGGTGGTGGTCTTGCCGGCATTCATCGCCGAATAATAGAAATAGAGCTTGGCCATTAGAAGACGGGAGACGGGAGACGGGAGACGGGGAATCGACTGCGTGCGGCGACCAGCGTCGTGAGTCGATCGATAGTCGCTTGTAAGAGCCTGTTCAAAGTCACCTTGTACCCTGACAATGGGGCATGAGACCCCGATATCCAAGCGACATCAGTCGCACCCAATTCGACCAGATTCGTCCGTTGCTGGAGGGAGCGCGCAAGAAGACCAGTCCGCGCAAGGTTGACTTGTACGACGTGTTCTGTGCGGTGCTGTATTGACTCAAGAGTGAACCGCCCCGGGATTTGAGGAGGCTCCTTCGATTGAGAATGGAGCCATGATGAGGAAGTCCCCGAAGTTTTCCCCCGAGGTTCAGGAACGTGCAGTGCGCATGGTCTTCGACGCCAAGGATCAGTACCCGTCGCAGTGGGCGGCGATCGAGTCGATCGCCAGCAAGATCGGCTGCACGGGCGAGACGCTGCGCAAGTGGGTGCGCCAAGGAGAGCGCGACAGCGGCGTGCGGCCAGGCGCGACGACGGCCGAGCAGCAGCGCATCAAGGAGCTGGAGCGCGAGGTCCGCGAGTTGCGCAAGACCAACGAGATCCTGAAGCTGGCCAGCGCATATTTCGCCCAGGCGGAGCTCGACCGCCATCACAAGAGGTGAACGCCTTCGTCGACGAGCACCGCGCTCGCCTCGGGGTCGAGCCGATCTGCAGCGCGCTGCAGGTCGCCCCGTCGGCGTACCGGCGACACGCGGCGTGCCAGCGCAACCCCGCGCTGCTGCCCGCGCGAGCCCAGCGCGATGCCCAACGGATGCCGCTGGTGCAAGGCGTGTACGACCAGAACCTGCAGGTCTACGGTGCCGACAAGGTCTGGCGGCAGCTTTTGCGCGAAGGCACGGCGGTGGCTCGCTGCACCGTCGAGCGACTGATGCGACGACTCGGGCTGTGTGGTGCGCGCCGAGGCAAGTCGGTGCGCACCCCCATGTCGGATGCCAAGGTGGCGTGTCCGCTGGATCGGGTGAACCGGCAGTTCAAGGCCGAGCGGCCGAATCAGTTGTGGGTGGCGGACTTCACCTACGTCTCGACCTGGCAGGGCTTCGTGTACGTGGCCTTCGTCATCGACGTTTTTGCGCGGCGCATCGTCGGCTGGAGGGTCAGCAGTTCGATGCAGACCGACTTCGTGCTCGACGCGCTGGAGCAGGCGCTGTATGCACGTCGGCGCGAGCGCGATGGCGGCCTGGTGCACCACAGCGACCGCGGCTCGCAGTACGTCTCCATCCGCTACAGCGAGCGGCTGGCCGAAGCCGGCATCGAGCCCTCGGTGGGCAGCACCGGCGACAGCTACGACAACGCGCTGGCCGAGACCATCAACGGGCTGTACAAGGCCGAGATCATTCATCGGTGTGGGCCGTGGAAGACGCGTGAGTCGGTCGAACTGGCCACGCTCGAATGGGTCTCGTGGTTCAACCACCACCGCTTGCTGGAGCCCATCGGCTACATCCCGCCGGCCGAAGCCGAGGCAAACTACTGGTGCCAACAAGCTCAGGCCGTGACCACAACCAAGCCCGCCCAGTCGGCGGCGCTGCAGGAGGATTGAATCATGAGTACATGGCCCAACCGGGGGGCCTCCGGCGGCCCCTGCGGGGGCTGATAAAAGGTAGATTCGAACAGCCAAACGCAGTCAGATCAGGTCGGTCTGACTCAAGCCAATAGGCCTCCTCGAAAGCCGGGGCGGTTCATTAGCGGGCATGCTCCTCTCATCCTCCGCGCCTGCAGCGCTTCATATGCCATTGTTGTTTGGCGGACTGGCATTGCTCTGCGGGGCTTGTGTGATCGCAAAATTCCACGAGTGATTTCAATTTCAACGTGGCTCGTCGGCGCAGGGCGTGGTTTTCGATCCATGAGAACTCGTGCCTTGCCCTTGGCGCAACTGACGATTCAGTACGCCACGAAAGCCTCCGATGGAGCATTTGCTTTTTTTTGGCGGTCCAGCTTGGCTGGGCTACAAGCAAGTACGAAGATCCCTCGGGTCCTCAAGGTTCTCAGCGCCGAGGTCCCGCGATAGTATTGACGTATGCGGGCCAGACCGATTAGCAGGAGCTAGGAATGCAACGAAGCAGTGGAGAAGCAATTGCATCATGGGCAGTCAGCGGAATACGGTTGCTAATGGCGCTCGGACTTTTGGTAGGCTGCACCAGGGTGGTCAAGCCGGATCTCTCGGGTGATGTGGACCTGAACCGCATAACGCCAGAAGAATCAGTGCGTATGCAGCTCGGCGACAATCAGGTATTCATCCCCGGTGAGCACCTCAACCCGGATGTGATGCCGGAGTATCCGGCAAAAATGTTGTCACTACGGCTATCCGACCAAGTGGTTTGCGTGAGTTTCGTGGTGAACCGCGATGGCAGCGTCTCGAGCGTGACGCCTGTACACGGTGCCGTAGGGTGCCCTGCCAACGCCGACTCCTCGCATTCCGAATTTCTTTCCGCTACCGTCGACGCGGTATCTCGCTGGGACTATTTCTCGTCGATTCGCTGCACCTTCCCGCCTGGTACTCCCGACGAGCAGAAGTGCAATGGCCCGGGGGCAATGCAGGAACAAGTCGCGGTGACCTTGGCCTATCGATTTCTGTTTTCCTCTGGAAACGGCGCTGGCACAGTGCAACGCAGTGAAGTGGCCCATCGACATGAATGAACATAGCGATGAATTGAGCGAATGGGTCACTGACGCCACCGCCAAAGGTGCAAGTAGGGTTGAGATCCAAGACCGACTGGTAGCGCTGGGATGGCATGCGACATCAACGACCCGCATGCTCGATCAAGTGCTGGACGGTGGCGCGCCCAAGGCTGTCACACCCAGTACGCTTCCCGAACCGGACCTGCGCAACTTGCCCACCACGCTGGATGTGGGTGATGCGCGCGTTCGCGTGCTGATGTCGATGCGTAAGCCGCGAATTGTGCTCTTCGGAGATTTCCTAAGTGGCAAAGAGTGCGACGAACTCATCGCATATGCGAATCCATTGCTGCAGCGTTCCGAGATCATCGATACGACCGACGTGAATGGTGAGGCACTCACGAGTTACAGCCGCACCAGCCAGAGTGCATTCATTCGTCCCAGCGAATCGACGCTGGTCGAACGCATCGAAAAGCGCGTCGCGCGCGTTCTGCGCTGGCCGGTAGAAAACAGTGAACATATGCAGATCGTCCGATATGGCCCCGGCGCTGACTTCGTTCCGCATCACGATTACTTCGACATCGGGTTGAATGCGACACCGAAGCTCCTTGAGCAGGGTGGGCAACGCGTCGCCAGCATGCTCCTGTATCTCAATACGCCGGAGAAGGGAGGGTCTACTCTTTTTTCAGACGTGCAGCTCGAGGTGATGCCGAAGCGGGGCAACGCGCTTTTCTTCAACTATTCGATTCCTCATCCGAGCACACTGACTCTGCATGGCGGTGCGCCGGTAGTTAGCGGCGAGAAGTGGCTCGCTACTGTCTTCATGCGTGAGCGATTCATGCATAAACGGCCCGAATAAGCTTCCGTTCGCGATCCTGCCAATCGCTCAAGTTCGTGGGAATTACTAATGTCAGATAACGTCACTCTTGCTTTGGATTTTGCCTGTGCGCATGGCTCGATCGCTGCCGACCTGGTTCCGGTGCTGGCCATGAACAGGCTCGAGAGCGTACGCGATGTCATTGCAAAGCAGCTTCAAAGTGAGGGCCACGATGCCGTTGCTGCACCGATGAACGCGTTCAAGAACGGCGATGGGAATGCTTGGCGCCCGGAAACGGGCCTTGCGCAGTCGGCTTTGGGCCAAGGTGAGTCGCGTCTCGCTGCGTTGCAGTGGGCCCTCGCCAGTGCCGGTGCCGGTGGCATCGGAGTTCTGGAGACCGAACTGGATGCGTCTGCATGGCTGTTTTTCGAGGGCTGGCTCTTGGTTGCGCATCAGAGCTGCAGCGTCATAGCTCATGCCGACCACCTTGAAATATCGTCCGCCAGTGGCCGCTTCGAGTTTTGCCACGACGAACAAGGGTGGCGACCCACGGGTGGAATGCCAAGTCCCGGGCCTTGGAATGTCAGCCTGACAGGAGCAGCCGGCCCCCGCTACATGATGGAGTCGCTCTCCAGAAACTCTGTCAGCGGATTTCCTTGGCCGGCCATCGGTTCCATGCGGGCCACACCGTCAGCCCAAAGCAATATCGGTGCCAAGGTGACCAGAATACGGGAGGCATGTCAGTTGATAACGGCGCATGGCGGCGAATACGCATCCTGGGTGGCTAGCACCGCTGCCGGATGCATGTTGCTCGACGATGGCGGCCTGAACTTAGCTGCGAACAACAGTGGGTATGAGTACCCTGGCCTCATCGCGATCAACCCGCCAGACAGCGCACTCCATTGCAGCGAGATTCTGGTCCATGAATCATCGCGGCAACAGCTGCTCGCCTACATGATGGTGGCTGCGCTGGTTGAGGACGGGAAAAACGAGATATTCTATTCTCCGCTGAAACGAAGCTACGAAACGATCGGTCGCATGCTGATCAGCGCCCACGTCACCGGCAATATCGTTTTGTACTACCGTGAGCTTGAGCGTTCGATTTTACTGGATTCGGCCGCGCGCGAGCGCTATGCAATGCACCGTATCTGGTTTGCGGAGCATTACGTGCGCGGGCTCAGCGAAAGTTGGTCACTAACCGAGGCCGGTCGCGCCCTCTGGCAACGGTTGCAAGCGACCGTCGCCGGCTGATCTTCGCGGCAACGGGACCGCTGGATCACGGGCGAAAAGGCGCCCGTCGCGCATTTCCAGCACCCGGTCCGCGCTGGCGATTGTTTCCGGTCTATGCGCGATGACGATTCTCGTGATATCGAGGCGGCGGATTGATTCGTTAACCAGCTGCTCTCTTTCCACGTCGAGGTGGCTGGTGGCCTCGTCTAGTACCAAGATCCGCGGCATTTTATACAGCGCACGTGCCAGTACGATTCGCTGTCGCTGCCCCCCTGAAAGCGACGAGCCCATGTCGCCGATCAGCGTGTAGTAACCCATGGGGAGGGCGACGATGTCATCATGTACCGACGCGGCACAAGCCGCCGCTTCGATCGCGGCACGGTCGGCCTTTTCGTCGAACATGCTGATGTTGTCTTCGATCGAGCCAGTGAACAGCTGGTCGTCCTGCATTACGGCACTCACAATGTCCCGCAGGCGCCGTTTGCCTAGCCCCCTAATGTCTCTTTCTCCCACCAGCACCATCCCTTCTTGGGGATCTGCCAAACCTAGCAGCAGCTTGACGAGCGTGGTCTTCCCGCAGCCGGACGCGCCTGTGATCGCCACGGACTCCGACTGCCGCACGTGGAGTTCGCAGCCGTCTAGCAGCCAAGACTGGTGTTCGTCGTAGCGGAATCGAATACCTATCAGCCGCACGCTGTCGTCTAATGGTTCATTGGCATTCGCCGGTTCAACGTCTGCTTCTGGTTCTGCTAGGATGATATCCGACAAGCGATCACCGTGCAGCCGGAGCATCCGTAACTCCACGCCATAGTCGATCAGCGCGCTCGCCCGCGTGGTGAACAGATAACTGAACACAAAAAAGGCGATCAACATACCCGCGCTTAACTGCTGATCGAGCGCCAGCAGCGCGCCGACCCAGAGGATCAACACGCGTTGTCCGTTAAAAACGAAGAACTTCAGGGCTTCAAAAACGATGTTCAGGCGTTGCACAGCAATGCCCCGATTAACCGCATCCACCGTCTTGTTCGCGTAACGCGCGGCCTGCACCGATGCCTTATTGTTCAGGCGGATAGCCTGCATCCCGCGCACCACCTCCAGGAAGTGGGATTGCTGGGTAGCCGTTGCCATAAGCTGTTCGTGCTGAGCTTCGTGCAGCCAGCCGAACGACACTGCGCGAATGATCGTATAGGCCAGGAATGTGATGGCTGTTATTGCGGTCAACATTGGCGAATACAGGAGCATCATGCCAAGCGTTAAAGCCGCCATCAGCCCGTCCAGTACGCCTTCAATAAAACGTGCCGTGAGCGTCTTCTGTATCTGCTCGATCGAGCTGAACCGATTGGAGATGTCACCCAGTTGCCGGCGCTCGAAAAACGACTGTGGTAGTTTAAGCAGGTGCCCAAAAACATTGACCGTCCAACTATATTCGAAAGTTGAGCCGAGGCGCGTCACCGACCAGCTGCGGATCGCGCCGATCACCGTCTGGATGAGCACCATAAGGAAGAAGCCGATTCCCAGCAGCTGCAGCAATTGGTGATCGTCGTACGGCAATACTTGGTCGGTCACCATCTGCACGAACAACGGACCAATCAGCGTGAACAGTTCAAGGAGCAAAGCTAGCGCGCCGATCTGTACAATCACGCGCTTCAGTCCAACCAAACGTCCAGTCAATGCGAAAATACCGACCCGACGCGAGGGCGGCGGCGTGGTGAAGTCCACGGCGGGTTGGACCTCTAAGGCAACACCGGTGAAGTGATCGGCGAACTCTGCCCGTGATAGCTCGCGCCGTCCCCGTACCGGGTCGTGGATCACGGCGCCACGGCGCGTAATCCGCCACAAGACGACATAATGTTCCATGTCCCAGTGCACAATACAGGGCAACTGTAACTGGTCGATGTCTTCTGGCTCCAGCCGCAATGGGCGCGACTGCATTCCCTGCGCCGCTGCGATTTCGATCAGTCGCGCGAGCGTCGTCCCGTTCAAGGACAATGGAAACTGCCTCCTGATAGTGGCTAAGTCGCATCGACGACCGTAATACGTCGCGATCATCACCAGACATGCGAGCCCACACTCGATTGTCTCGGTTTGCAGAATGATGGGGAGTCGTCGCCGCCAGCCGAAGTTGAGTGGAACCTTAGTTTGAGTTGATGCTTCCATTCACGACCTCACCGAGTTTTGCCACGACGGTCTAACAT
>JBOHYD010000096.1:0-2484 GCA_050737635.1 Luteimonas sp.
AGTACCAGTCGGGCCTGGTCACCGCCGGCGAGCGCTACAACAAGGTCGTCGACATCTGGTCGCGCACCAATGAGCGCGTCGCCCAGGAAATGATGAAGACCATCGGCACCGAGATGGTCACCAACGCCCGCGGCGAGCGGGTCGCGCAGAAGTCGATGAATTCGGTCTACATCATGGCCGACTCCGGTGCGCGTGGTTCGCAGGCGCAGATCCGCCAGCTGGCCGGCATGCGCGGCCTGATGGCACGGCCGGACGGCTCGATCATCGAGACGCCGATCACCGCCAACTTCCGCGAAGGTCTCAACGTGCTGCAGTACTTCATCTCGACCCACGGCGCCCGCAAGGGCCTCGCGGACACCGCGCTGAAAACCGCCAACTCCGGCTACCTGACCCGTCGCCTGGTCGACGTGGCGCAGGACGTGGTGATCACCGAGGACGACTGCGGCACGCACGGTGGCCTGACCATGACCCCGATCGTGGAAGGCGGCGACGTCGTCGAACCGCTGCGCGACCGCGTGCTCGGCCGCGTGGTCGCCGAGGACGTGTTCCTGCCCGGCAATGACGAGGATCCGATCGTCACCCGCAACACCCTGCTCGACGAGGCCTGGGTTTCGAGGCTCGAAGACAACAGCGTGCAGGCGATCAAGGTGCGCTCGACGATCACTTGCGAGTCGTCGTTTGGCGTCTGTGCGCTGTGCTACGGCCGCGATCTCGGCCGCGGCCACATCGTCAACCACGGCGAAGCGGTCGGCGTCGTCGCCGCGCAGTCGATCGGCGAGCCCGGCACGCAGCTGACCATGCGCACCTTCCACATCGGTGGCGCGGCCTCGCGTGCGGCGGCCATCGACAACGTCACCGTCAAGACCACCGGCTCGATCAAGTTCAACAACCTCAAGTCGGTATCGCACGCCAACGGCCATCTGGTCGCGGTGTCGCGTTCTGGCGAGCTGTCGGTGCTCGACGGCCACGGCCGCGAGCGCGAGCGCTACAAGCTGCCCTACGGCTCGACGATCACCGTCAAGGACGGCGCGGCGATCAAGGCCGGCCAAACCGTTGCGAATTGGGACCCGCACAACCACCCGATCGTGTCGGAAGTCGCCGGCTTCATCCGCTTCGTCGACTTCATCGACGGCGTCACCGTCATCGAGAAGACCGACGAGCTGACCGGCCTCGCCTCGCGCGAGATCACCGATCCCAAGCGTCGCGGTTCGCAGGGCAAAGACCTGCGCCCGATCGTGCGCATCGTCGACAAAGCCGGCAAGGACCTGTCGATCCCGGGCACCGATCTGCCGGCGCAGTACCTGCTGCCGCCGCGTTCGATCGTCAACCTGCAAGACGGCGCGCCGGTCGGCGTTGGCGATGTGGTCACCAAAGTGCCGCAGGAGGCCTCCAAGACCCGCGACATCACCGGCGGTCTGCCGCGCGTGGCCGACCTGTTCGAGGCACGCAAGCCGAAAGACCAGGCGATCCTTGCCGAGATCTCCGGCATCGTCAGTTTCGGCAAGGACACCAAGGGCAAGCAGCGCCTGATCATCAAGCCGATCGACGGTGAGGAGCACGAGGAGCTGATCCCGAAGTACCGCCAGATCATCGTGTTCGAGGGCGAGCACGTCGAGAAGGGCGAGACCGTCGTCGACGGTGAGCCGAGCCCGCAGGACATCCTGCGCCTGCTCGGCCTCGAGCCGCTGGCGTCGTACCTGACCAAGGAAATCCAGGACGTCTACCGCCTGCAGGGCGTGAAGATCAACGACAAGCACATCGAGGTGATCATCCGCCAGATGCTGCGCAAGGTCGAAATCACCGACCAGGGCGACAGCCGCTTCCTGCACGGCGAACAGGCTGAACGTCAGCGCGTGATTGAGGACAACCTCAAGCACGACGCCAGGAAGGAACTGCCGGCGAAGTACGAGCCGGTGTTGCTGGGCATCACCAAGGCGTCGCTGGCGACCGAATCGTTCATTTCGGCGGCGTCGTTCCAGGAAACCACCCGCGTGCTGACCGAGGCCGCCGTACGCGGCACCCGCGATGGCCTTCGCGGCTTGAAGGAAAACGTGATCGTCGGCCGGCTGATCCCGGCCGGCACGGGTCTCGCGTACCACAAGCTGCGCCGCAAGAACGCCTCCGGCCTAACCGACTCCGAGATGGATGCGCTGTCGGGCAGCAGCGCGGTGGTCGAAAGCGTGATGATCGAGGCCGCCGCCGTGGTCGACGAGAGCAGCGCCGAGGGCTGAGCAACACACGTCAGTGACGGCCCTTCGAGGGCCGCCCCAGATCACGAAATGAGGCGTCACGGACGCGCCTCGTCTTCGGCCCAGGACGGGCGGGACCATGGAACAGATTGTCCGGCGACGCCCACGCGGCGCTGCCGGAAATCGATAGCCAGGGCAATCGGGTGAACAAGTTACCGTAACTACCTGACAAATAAGCAGAGCTGTCATCCTCTTGCCTACTCTCATGGGCTGCAGGCGGAGGACATCGATGGTG
>JBOHYD010000097.1:0-6456 GCA_050737635.1 Luteimonas sp.
GCAGGTCCCAGCGCGAATTGCCGCCGCGCCATTCGCGCTCGTAGGGGGCGTGGAAATTGCGGAACAGCCCATGGCGCACGAACTCGTCGTCGAAGCGCAACGAGTTGTAGCCGACCGTGCAGGTCTCCGGCCGCGCCATTTCCTCGTTGATGCGCGCGAACGCCTCGGCCTCGTGAACGCCGTCGCGCAGCGCGTCCTGCGGGACGATGCCGGTGATCAGGGTGGCGATCGGCGAGGGCAGCAGATCGTCGGCCGGTTTGACGCGGACGTCGATCGGCGCGTCGATCTCGCGCAGTTCGGCATCGGTACGGATCGCCGCAAACTGTGCGATCCGCGTGCGCCGCGGGTCGGCGCCGTAGGTTTCGAGATCGTAGAACAGCAAGCTCGCGCTCATGCCGCGAGCGATTCCAGCGGCGCGAGACGCACGCGCACGTCGGCGTCGACGCCAGGCCAGTCGACCTTGTCGATCGTGGCAATCCCCTGCGTGGCGCGGACCAGAATGTCGCGCTGGATCTCGCTGCGCGACAGCGCCTGCGCGTAGGGGATGCGCAGGAAGGTCACCATCGTGTAATGCGGCACAAAGGTCGCCGGATGACGTTTTTGTAGTGCCGATTCGAGCTCACGCTGCAGCAGAAAATCGCCGTCGTCGACGCGGTCGCGCATCTCCAGATAATTTTCCAGCGCCATCCGCTGGATCGCCGCGGCATTCGGCTGGCGCTCGGCGGCGAATGCCGCGTACGCACGCGCAAGGTCGGCGGAGCTGTGCAGGCGTTCGGCCAGCGCCACACAGTCCTCGAACGCGCAGTTCATGCCCTGGCCGTGGAACGGCACCATCGCGTGCGCCGCGTCGCCGAGCAGCACCGCGCGGCCGTCGAGATGCCAGCGGTCGAGGTACAGCGTGCCGAGGATGCCGGCTGGATTGCGCGCCCAGTCGGCGGCGAGCGTCGGCATCAGCGGCAGCGCGTCGGCAAAATCGCGTGCGAACAGCGCGACCGCCTCGTCCGGCGTGCGCACCGACGCGAAGCTCGGCTCGCCGTCCCTGGGCAGGAACAGCGTCACCGTGAAGGTCTTCTCGTGGTTGGGCAGCGCGATGCACATGTAGCGGCCGCGCGGCCAGATGTGCAGCGCATTGGGTTCGATTCGGAAACCGCCGTCGGCCGCCGGCGGAATCTGCAGCTCCTTGTAGGCGTGGTCAAGGAACTCGGAACGTTCGCCGAGCGGACGGTAGGCGTTCATCGCGCGGCGCAGGCTGGAGCCGGCACCGTCGGCGCCGATCAGGGTGTCGAACGCGATGCGTTCGGGGGCATCGCCGAAGCGCGAGATGGTGGCGATGCGTGCGTCGAAATCCACCGCATCGAGTGCGCGCCGGAAATGCACGCGCGCGCCGTTGCGTTCGGCGAGCGTGAGCAGACAGGCGTTGAGATCGCCGCGGTGCACCGACCAGATCACCTCGCTGTCGTCGCGCCCGTAGCGCTGCAGCTGCTGGCTGCCGTCGGCGACGTGCACCATGCGCCCGCGCATCATCACCGCATGCGCCATCACCGCGCCCTCGGCGTCGGCCTGCTTCAGCGCATGGCGGCCGCGTTCGGCGAGCGCGAGATTGATCGAACGACCGGCCTCGTAGCCTTCGATGCGCGGATCGCCGCGCTTCTCGTAGACATCGACGCCCCAGCCGCGCCGTGCCAGCAGCGACGCGAGCAACGCACCGGCGAGGCCGGCACCGATGATGGTGATGCGTTTGCTTTCTCGTGACTTCAAGTACGGACCTCGTCCTGCCATCGATCGTCGTAACCAGCCATGCGGCTGTTGAAAACCCCGCGCATGCGGGAACCCATGCCGATAGTCTGCTCGCGACGATTTTCGCCGCTGATCTCCGGCCAGAGATCGAGCCATTGCGGATTCCCGGCTGTATCAGCCCGAGCGTCCATGAGCGGTTCCATTATTTTACCTGCTGACCCGCTCGGACCCCTCGTGCGTCACCATTGGGGGTAGAACAAGCAGTCGTGTCACCAGCCGCCATTTTGATCATGGCAGCTCAAAGCATCACTCATTGAGTCTGTCGGCCAGCCGCGCTATCAAGTCCATGCGTTCATGAAATATCGCGACGATCAACACAGCTGCATGCTCGCGTGGTATGCAAAAAAACGTAGTGATGTTCACAGTGCGCCATGCGCAGTGCCGGATAGAGCGCGCTCATCTCCTTGAAATCTCCCTGACGAACCGCAAGCCGAGCAATGCCCTGTTCCAGTTTGGTGATATAGCAGAGTACCTGTGCATCACCCCACTGCTTACTCGTGTAGCGGATGATTTCACGCATATCGGCTTCCGCCGCATCTGTCAGATGCGTAGTCGCATCGGGTCAAGTGCGGCTGCCTTCGGACATTTCTTCATTGAGAATTTCGCCAATACTCTTGGCGGACACTTTCCCCGCCAGGCCCTCGTTGATACGCGCATTTAACAGGTTTTTCAGTTCCTGCCACGCCAGATCGCCATCCGCATCGCCGGGGAATAACCGTTCGAGTGCGTATTGCTTGATCGTCTTGCCCTGCAGGGCGGACAGCGCCTTCAGGCTTTGATGCTGCTGGTCGGTTATGTCAATGGTCAGGCGGCTCATGTGATCGCTCCATAGTCTCCCACAAACGCACATCAGCACATTTCATCTCGACACGATTTTGGCGTCGTAAAAAACGTCCGCCTCGACTTGCTGTGATCGAAATGGCGGCTGGTGACACGACTGCTTGTTCTACCCTCCATTGGGCGGTGGAGCACAGCCGGCACTGGGTGATGGACATGGTCTTCGGTGACGACGAGTGCCGTGTCCGTACGCAGCACGCGCCGGCCAACTTCACCCCGCTCAAGCACATGGTTGGGCGTGCGATGGATCACCGAGCGTCCGGCATCGGCCGGGATCGGCAACGGCCGTTGCGGGGTGGACACGCGGGCAGCGTCCGCGCCGACGGGCAGCGTCCAGAAAGTATCGCCAATCCCGCCTACCGCCGCGCGTATGAGAGCGAGAACGGCAGACCGTCATCCCGCGCAAGCCGGGACCCAACGCGATGGAATAGGCGAACCATCATTGCCACCAACGCTCGACCATGGGTCCCGGCGTGCGCCTGGATGACGGCTCCGGATGCTCATGGCTGCGTCCCGCGCCACGTTTCCACCGCATGCGCAAACCGCAGCACGTCGGCATGGGTGTTGTAGAGCGGCACCGGCGTGATGCGGATCACGTCGGGTTCGCGCCAGTCGCCGAGTACGCCGTGGGCGGCGAGGTAGTCGAACAGCGCGCGCCCGGCGTCGCGACCGCGCAGGCCGCGGCCTTGCAGCACGCGCAACGACAACTGCGCACCGCGCCGCGACGGCTCGCGCGGGGTGATGACCTGCAGGGTGTCGCGCAGGCGGGCGTCGATCAGCGTTTCGAGATAACCGGTCAGCGCTTCGGACTTGCGACGCAGCGCGGTCATGCCGGCGCGCTCAAACAGCTCCAGCGAGCCGCGCAGCGGCGCGAGGCCGAGGATCGGCGGATTGCTGAGCTGCCAGCCTTCGGCACCCGGCACCGGCACGAACTCCGCTCCCATCTTGAAGCGCGTGGACGCCTCGTGGCCCCACCAGCCGGCAAAACGCGGACGCTCCGTGTGCGCGTGGCGCGCATGCACAAACGCGCCAGCGACCGCGCCGGGCCCGGCATTGAGATATTTGTAGTGGCACCACACTGCGAAGTCGGCATCGGCGTCGTGCAGCTGCAGCGGCAGATTGCCGACCGCGTGCGCGAGGTCGAAGCCGACCGTCGCGTCCTGGGCATGGCCGAGGCGCACGATCTCGGCGAGATCGAAGGCCTGGCCGGTGCGGTACTGCACGCCCGGCCACAGCACCAGCGCGAGGCGCGGGCCGTGTTCGGCGATCGCGCGTGCGATCGCGGCCATCGACAAGGTGCCGTCGGCTTCGTCGGGTTGCAGTTCGATCAGGTCGGTCGCCGGATCGAAGCCGTGGAAGCGCAGCTGCGACTCCAGCGCATAGCGGTCGGACGGAAACGCGCCAGCTTCCATCAGGATCGCCGGACGCTCGCGCGTTGGCCGGTAGAAACCGACCATCAGAAAATGCAGGTTGGCGGTCAGCGAGTTCATCGCGACCACTTCGCCCGGCTCCGCACCGACGATGGCGGCCAGCGGATCGCGCACCAGGTTGTGGTACTGCGTCCATTGCGTCTGGCCGGTGAAGTGGCCCTCGACGGCTTCCATCGACCATTTGTCGAGCACCTCGTGCACTAGGCCGCGCGCGGACTTTGGCTGCAGGCCGAGCGAGTTGCCGCAAAAATAGGCCTGCTCGAGGCCGTCGTGCTTTGGGATCAGGAACGCATCACGAAACTCGCGCAGCGGATCGGCGGCGTCGAGCGCGGCGGCGTGGTCGATGGAGACACTCTCGGTCATCTCAGTGCCGGATTGACGTGGCCGCAGTGGTCGCAAGTGCGGTGTCCGATCGAGGCATAGAAACGCTCGAACACCGGCGGAAAATCTTTCTCGATGTCGCGCAATGGAAAATACTCTTCGTACAGCTTGTGATTGCAGCGTTCGCAGAACCACAGCAGGCCATCGCGCTCGTCCGGCCGTCGTCGACGCTCGATGACCAGCCCGATCGAGTCAGCCATGCGCTGCGGCGAATGCGCCACGCGCGGCGGCAGCAGGAAAATTTCACCCGCGCCGATCGCAATGTCGCGCACCTTGCCGTCCTCCTGGATGCGCAGCACCATCTTGCCTTCGATCTGGTAGAACCATTCCGCGCCCTCGTCCCAGTGGTAGTCGGTGCGCGCGTTCGGCCCGCCGACCACCATCACGATAAAGTCGCCCGCGTCGATCACCTTGTTGCCGACCGGCGGCTTGAGCAGGTGGCGGTGCGCGTCGATCCAGGCTTGCAGATTGAGCGGGGCGGGGAGCATGTCAGTGGTCTGCTGAGGCCGCTTCGGCGTGATCGCGCCCGTGCGCATCTGCGATGCTTTTATCGCTGTGGGCATAGGCGGACGGTGTGGCGATCGCGCGCTGGTAGATGGTCGAGAGCTCATCGGCGGCGCTGACGTCCATCGCCAACGAGCGCACGCGGCCGTCGTGCAGTCCGTACACCCAGCCGTGCACGGCGAGCGGCTGTCCGCGCGCCCAGGCGTCCTGCACGATGGTGGTCTCGCAGACGTTGACGACCTGCTCGATAACGTTGAGCTCGCACAGCCGTTCCGGGCGATCGGCGGTCGGTTCGACGGCCTCGAGCGAAGCTTGGTGCTTGCGTGCGACATCGGCGACATGGCGCAGCCAGTTGTCGGCCAGACCGATGCGGCGGCCGGCGTGAGTGGCGTGCACGCCGCTGCAGCCGTAATGACCGACCACGAGGATGTGCCGCACCTGCAGCAGGTCAACCGCGAACTGGATCACGCTGAGCGCGTTGAGATCGGTGTGTACGACGAGGTTGGCGATGTTGCGGTGGACGAAGACCTCGCCGGGATCGAGGCCGAGGATCTGGTTGGCCGGCACGCGTGAATCCGAGCAGCCGATCCACAGGTATTTTGGGCTCTGTTGCTTCGACAGCCGGTCGAAGAATCCCGGATCCTCGCGCACCACGCGCTCGGCCCAGTCGCGGTTGTTCTGCAGCAGGTCGTCGAGTTCGCTCATGAGCGCATTATCGCGCAGCCACCGCCCGCATATCGGTCTTGCGCGCAATGCGTCTGCGCCGGAGCGAGCTGTGGGACGATCAGGCGCGTGCGCCGAGGGTCTGCACCATGCGCGTGCGCAGGGTGTCGTCGTCGTTGGCTTGCGGCGGCGCGATCTCGCCGACGGCAAAGCCGCGCGCCAGCGCGTCGTCGTCGTCGAGGCCGTCGAACGACACGAACTCCGCATCCATCAACGTCGCGCGTGCGCTGTCCTCGCTGTCGTAGACCAGGGTGTTGCCGTCGCTGTCGAAGATGTCGGCGGTGCCGGCCTCGCGCAACCGCAGTCGCGCCCAAATCAGCGTGCGGCCGATCGACGCCAGCCACCACTGCTCGGCGACGTGGCGGATGCCGTCGTCGCGGTCGTTGCTGTTAACAGTTTGCTCACTCATGCGCTCACCACGGTTGAAAGCAGCCACAGCAGTCCGGCCATCGCCAACGCCAGGACGATCGTCAGCAGCGCTAGCCGTGCCGGCGTCGCCAGGCCGGTGAACTGCGGGTCGCGCACGTCGCGATAGCGGCCGGTCAGCAGCCAGCCGAGCGCGGCAGGATGCAGGAAGGCACCCTCGCCAAAGCGCGCACGCACGCCCGGGTGGCGATCGCGCAGATGCACCAGCGCCAGCGGCCAGAAGATCACAAACGCCGACGCGCCGGCGATCGCGCAGGCGACAAAGAGCAGGGCGAAGAACAGGATCATCGCGCGATCCCGCGATGCGCGTTTGCCGTCATCCCGGCGCAGGCCGGGACCAATTTTGACGTTGCAGTGA
>JBOHYD010000098.1:0-15528 GCA_050737635.1 Luteimonas sp.
GCAAGGACGCGTCCGGTAGCGAGGTCGTGGTGCCGGCCAACTACAACTCGCCAAGTCAGGTGGTGATCGGCGGCCACGCGGCGGCGGTCGAGCGCGCGCTGGCGCTGCTCGCCGAGCGCGGCGTGCGCAAGACCGTGAAGCTGTCGGTGAGCGTGCCGTCGCATACGCCGCTGATGCGCGAAGCGGCCAATCGGCTGTCGGACACCATGACTGCGCTTACGTGGCAGGCACCGCGGCTGCCGATCGTGCAGAACGTCGATGCCGAAGTGCATGATGGCGTGCTGTCGATCCGCGACGCACTCGTCCGCCAGTTGTATCTGCCGGTGCAGTGGACCGCCTGCGTGCAGGCGCTGGTGGCCAAAGGCGCGACGCGGATCGCCGAATGCGGCCCCGGCAAGGTGCTGACTGGGCTCGCCAAACGCATCGACAAATCGATCGACGCGCGCGCGCTCGGCAGCGTTGGCGACTTTGAAGCCGCGCATGCGGCGTGGAGCGCGTGATGACACAGCCCCTGCAGGGTGAAGTCGCTTTGGTCACCGGCACCAGCCGCGGCATCGGTGCCGCAATCGCCGACCAACTCGCCGCACAAGGCGCGACCGTGATCGGCACGGCAACGACCGACGCCGGCGCCGCCGCGATCGCCGAGCGGCTGCAGCCCGTCGGCGGCCATGGCCGCATGTTGAACGTCACTGAGGCCGGCGCGATCGAGGCGCTCGTCGACGCGATCGCAAAAGAATTTGGCGGCATCTCGATCCTCGTCAACAATGCCGGCATCACCCGTGACAACCTGCTGATGCGGATGAAGGACGAGGACTGGCAGGCAATCCTCGACACCAATCTGACCAGCGTCTACCGCAGCTGCAAGGCGGTGATGCGCACGATGATGAAGGCGCGCAAGGGCCGCATCGTCAATATCGCCTCGGTCATCGGCGTGACCGGCAATGCTGGCCAGTGCAATTACGCCGCCGCCAAGGCCGGCATCATCGCTTTCAGCAAATCGCTGGCCAAGGAAGTCGGCTCGCGCGGCGTGACCGTCAACGTCGTCGCGCCGGGTTTCATCAGCACCGACATGACCCGCGACCTGCCCGAGGCGGCACGCGATGCGCTGATCGGCCAGATCGCGCTGGGCCGGCTCGGAGAGCCGTCCGACATCGCGCGCGCAGTGGCGTTTCTCGTTGGCCCGTCGGCGGCATACATCACCGGCGAAACCCTGCACGTCAACGGCGGCATGTACATGGCTTAGGCGCGCCACGCGCGGGTAGTGTCGCGAGCGGTCAAGCCATCGCAGCGCAAGCCTTTGAAGCGCAAGGGCAATGCGCCCGCGTCGCCCAATCCCGGCCTTTCCCTTACACTAACCGGCGTTATCGCCCCCCAGGAGCCAACAGCCAATGAGCAGCATCGAAGAGCGCGTCAAGAAAATTGTGATCGAACAACTGGGCGTCAAGGAAGATGAAGTCAGCATCGAGGCTTCGTTCGTCGACGATCTCGGCGCCGACTCCCTCGACACCGTGGAACTGGTGATGGCCCTCGAAGAAGAGTTCGAGTGCGAGATACCCGATGAGGAAGCCGAGAAGATCACCTCGGTGCGGCAGGCAATCGACTACATCCAGACGCGCGTCATCAAGAGCTGATCCTGGCAGGCGGGCATTCCGGTCCCGTTGGCTGGAGCGTCCGCGGCAGTCGCGCAGCAGGTTGCAAGGCCTGTCCTGCGTCGACGTCACAACACCGGGGCCGCGCATGCGGCCCCGGGCGTTTGCGACAGGCTGGTCCAGGCAGACCTGTGCAGACGCATCCGGCGCGCTCCGCATGCGCGTATCCAAATCTGCCACTGGAGTTTTTCATGTCCAAGCGTCGCGTCGTCATCACTGGTCTCGGCATCCTGTCGCCGCTCGGCAATGACCTAGCATCAAGCTGGGACGGCATCGTCAACGGCCGCTCCGGCATTGGCATGATCACCCACTTCGACACTAGCGCGTTTGCCACGCGCATCGCTGGCGAGGTCAAGGACTTCGACGCCAGCAAGTGGATTTCGCCGAAGGACATCAAGAAGATGGACCCCTTCGTGCACTACGGCGTCGCCGCATCGCTGATGGCGGTCGAAGACGCCGGTCTTGAAATCGAAGGCGAAGATGCCGAGCGCATCGGCGTCGCGATCGGTGCCGGCATCGGCGGCCTCAAGGGCATCGAAGACACCACGATCAAATACCGCGAGGGCGGTCCGCGCAAGATTTCGCCGTTCTACGTGCCCAGCACGATCATCAACATGATCGCCGGCCAAGTCTCGATCATGACCGGTGCCAAGGGGCCAAACATCGCTGCCGTCACCGCCTGCACCACGGCCACGCACAACATCGGTCTGGCGATGCGGATGATCCAGTACGGCGAGGCAGACGCGATGATCGCCGGCGGCGCCGAGTTCGCAACCACGCCGACGTCGGTCGGTGGCTTCAGCGCGATGAAGGCGTTGTCGGCGCGTAACGGCGATCCGCAGCGCGCGTCGCGGCCGTGGGATGTCGAGCGCGACGGCTTCGTGATGGGCGACGGTGCCGGCATTCTGGTGATCGAGGAGTATGAGCGCGCCAAGGCGCGCGGCGCGCGCATCTATGCCGAACTCCTCGGCTACGGCATGAGCGGCGATGCCCACCACATGACCTCGCCGAGCGAGAACGGCGAGGGCGCCGCACGCTGCATGCGCGCCGCGATCAGGGACGCCGGCATCGACGTGACGGCGATCGGCTATATCAACGCGCACGGCACGTCGACGCCGGCCGGCGACCTTGCCGAGACGATGGCGATCAAGACCGCGCTCGGCGACCACGCGTTCAAGACCATGATCAGCTCGACCAAGTCGATGACCGGCCATCTGCTCGGTGCCGCCGGCGGCGTCGAGGCGCTGTTCTCGGCGATGGCGCTGCACACCGGCATCATCCCGCCGACCATCAACCTCGACACGCCGTCGCAAGGTTGCGATCTCGACTACGTGCCCAACAGCGCGCGCGAGGCGCAGGTGGACATCGCGATGTCGAACTCGTTCGGCTTCGGCGGCACCAACGGCACGCTGATCTTCAAGCGCGCCTGATCCGCAGACGGTCGTTGCCGCGAGCGCGGTGACATCGACGCTATGCTCGTTACCCGTACGCTCGGCACCGACGCCGACCTGCTGTCGCTGCACCGGCTCGCGCCGCAGCGCTATCCGCTGCTGCTGCAGTCGGTCGCCGACGGCACCGCGCAAGGCCGCTGGGACTTGCTGCTGGCTGCGACCGGCGTGTTGTTTCTTATAGCCTCTGACGGTGTCGCTCGCGATCACCACGGCATCGCGCAGGTCGACGATTTTCTCGACCTGCTCGACGCGCAGTGGCGTCACGCGCGTACCCCGCGCGACGAACCGCGCTGGCCGTTTCGTGGCGGCTGGGCGCTGTTTCTGGCCTACGAACTCGCCGCACAGATCGAGCCGATCCTCGTGCTGCCGCCCGCGCACGGCGCATTGCCGATCGCGATCGCGCTGCGCTGCCCGGCGGCGGTGCTGCGCGATCGCGCCACCGGCGAATGCGTCGCAGTCGCCGAATCCGCATTCGCCGAGATGCTCGATGCGATCGTTGACGATATCGGGCATGCGTCGCGTCTCGAAGCGCTGCCGGCGTGGCAAGCACCGCGCGCGATCGACGAATCGCCGCCGAATGCGTTCGCCGATGGCGTCGGACGCATTCTCGACTACCTCGCCGCCGGTGACGTGTTCCAGGCCAACCTGTCGCGCGGCTGGCAGGCGCGTTTCGACGCTCGCCTCGAGCCTGCCGCGCTGTACGCACGGCTGCGCGAGGCCAATCCGGCACCGTTTGCGGGCCTGTTTGCCGGCGACGGCTGGGCGGTGGTCAGCGCATCGCCGGAGCGGCTGGTGTCGGTGCGCGGCGACGTGGTCGAAACACGGCCGATCGCCGGCACCCGTCCGCGCACGCACGGCGACGACGATGTCGCGCGTATCCGTGAGCTGGTCGGCCACCCGAAGGAGCGCGCCGAGCACGTGATGCTGGTCGACCTCGAACGCAACGACCTCGGCCGCGTCTGCGTCGCCGGCAGTGTCGAAGTCGACGAGCTGATGACCGTCGAGAGCTATGCGCACGTGCACCACATCGTCAGCAATGTGCGCGGACGGCTGCGCGACGGCGTCACCCCGGGCGAGACGATCCGCGCAGTGTTTCCCGGCGGCACGATCACCGGCTGCCCGAAGGTGCGTTGCATGCAGATCATCGCCGAGCTCGAAGGCGTCGGCCGCGGCGCCTACACCGGTGCGATCGGCTGGCTCAACCGCGACGGCGATCTCGACCTCAACATCCTGATCCGCAGTGCGGAAGTCGAGGGCGACAGTGTCCGCTTTCGCACCGGTGCCGGCATCGTCGCCGACTCCGATCCGCTGCGCGAACTCGACGAAACCCGTGCCAAGGCGCGCGGCATGCTGCAGGCCCTGTCGCTGTAGGAGCGTCCTTTGGGCGCGATGCCCTTTTCGTCATGAAGTGCATCGCGCCCGTGGGGCGCTCCTACACGGGGAATGGGAAGGTATCCTGATGCCCATGGCTTCCGATACCTATCGCACAGGCACCGCGGCATGAGCGCGGCACACCATGCCCGGCGCGCTTTCGGCGTGCTGTTCGTACTCTCGGCGCTGTTCGCCGGCGGGCTCGCGTACTGGGCGTACACGGGTTACGTCGGCTTCGCCGGTGCGCCGCTATCCGGACTCGAACCGCGCGCAAACCTGGTGGTGGAGCAGGGCGATTCCTTCAAGGCCGTGCTCGCTAGGCTGCGCGCGGCCGGCGTGCGCGACGGCCACGACCTGGAATGGCGGCTGCTGGCGCGGCAGCTCGGTGCGGCCGGCAAAATCCAGGTCGGCGAATACGCGCTCGCGCCCGGCACCACGCCACGCACGCTGCTGCAGCGCATGCGCGACGGCAAGGTGGTCAGCTATCGCTTCACGATCGTCGAAGGCTGGAACATCCGCGAGCTGCGTGCCGCACTCGCCAGGGCGACGCCGCTGCGGCAGACGATCGCGCCGATGGGCGATGCCGCGCTGATGGCCGCGGTCGGCGCGCCGGGGCAGCATCCGGAAGGCCGCTTCCTGCCGGAAACCTATGCGTATTCCGGCCGTGACAGCGATCTTGAGGTATTGAAACGCGCGCACGCCGATCTCGAACGCGCGCTCGCCGAGGCATGGAATGCGCGTGCGCGCGACCTGCCGTTGCGCAGCAAGGACGAGGCGCTGGCGCTGGCGTCGATCGTCGAAAAGGAAACCGGCATCGCCAGCGAACGTACGCAGATTTCCGGCGTGTTCCAGCGTCGCCTCACGCTCGGCATGCGCCTGCAGACCGATCCGACAGTGATCTACGGCATCGGCAGCGACTACGCCGGCAACCTGAGCAAGACCGATCTGCTCACCGACACGCCGTACAACACCTACACCCGCGACGGCCTGCCGCCGACGCCGATCGCGATGGCTGGACGCGCTGCGCTGTACGCCGCAACCCAGCCGGCTCCTGGCGACGCGCTGTACTTCGTCGCAATCGGCGACGGCAGCGGCAAGCATCTGTTTTCGAGCACGCTCGCCGGCCACGAGGCCGCCGTGCGCGCGTACATCGCGCGCTACCGTGCGCAGTACGGTCCGAAGTGACGGAGTGTTTGCCATGAGCCTGCAGCCAACCGGCATGGTGTCGATATGACGTCGCTGCGTTCCCACTCGCGCTTCCTCTCGCTGGAGGGCGGCGAAGGTGCCGGCAAGACCACCGTGCTCGCGGCACTGCGCGATGCGCTGCGCGCCGACGGCAGCGAGGTGATCAACACGCGCGAGCCTGGCGGCACGCCGCTCGCCGAACGCATCCGCGCGTTGCTGTTGGCATCGCATGCCGGCGATGACGATACCGCGCACGAAGCCGTCGCCGCGGAAACCGAGCTGCTGCTGATGTTCGCCGCGCGCGTGCAGCATGTCCGCGAGGTGATCGTGCCGGCGCTGGAACGCGGCGCGTGGGTGATCAGCGACCGTTTCACCGATTCCAGCTACGCCTACCAGGGCGCGGGACGCGGGCTCGACGCCGCGTTGATCGACACGCTCGAACGCGATACCGTCGGTCTGCGTCCGGCGCTGACCTTGCTGCTCGACGTCGATGTCGCGCAAGGTCGCGAACGCACGCGCCGGCGCGACCACGCACCGGACCGCATCGAGCGCGAGCGCAACGAATTTTTCGAGCGCGTGCGCGTCGCGTACTGCGCGCGCGCGGCGGCCGACCCGCAGCGCTTCCGCGTGATCGACGCCTCGCGCGCCGCGCACGAGGTCGCCACCGATGCGGTCGCGCAGCTGCGCGCGTGGCAGGCGGCGCAATGACCGGCACATCGGCCGTGCTCGCGCCATGGCAGCGGCGCGTCTACGAGCGCGCGGTCGCCACGTACGCCGCCGGCACGCTCGGCCACGCGATGCTGCTGTGCGGGCCGGCGCTGCTCGGCAAGCGCGCGGTCGCGGACGCACTTGCGCGGCACATCCTCGATGCCGATACCCCCGGCCGCGCCGCGCATTTGATCGATGCCGGCACGCATCCGGACTTCCACGTCATCGGCTTGGTGATGAACAAGGAAGGCACGCGCCTGCGCACCGAGATTGTCATCGACCAGATGCGCGAGCTGTCGACCAAACTCACGCTGACGCCGCAATACCGCGGCGCGCAGATCGCAATTGTCGATCCGGCCGATGCGATCAATCACGCCGCCTGCAATGCGCTGCTGAAGACGCTCGAAGAACCGCGACTGGGTCGCTATCTGTGGCTGCTGAGCGCCGACCCCGCACGCCTGCCGGCGACCATCCGCAGCCGCTGCCAGCGGCTCGAGTTTCGCCTGCCGCCGCGCGAGGAAGCGCTGACCTGGCTGCAGTCGCAGGGTCACGCGATGAAAGCAGCCAGCGACGCGCTCGATGCCGCGCGCGACCATCCTGGCCTTGCCGATGCGTGGCTGCGCGACGGCGGCATCGCGCTGCGACGCGATGTCGCCAGCGACCTCGCCAAGCTGCGCAGCGGCGAACTGGCGGTGATCGACACCGCGCAGCGCTGGACGCGCGACGACGATGCACCGCTGCGCCTGCGTCACGCCGCCGATCTGGCACTTGCCGAGGCCGGCGGCTTGACCGACACGATGCGAATGCGGAAGCTGAGCATGTGGTTCGACGCGGCCAACCGCACCCGCGACCTGTTGCGGACGACGGTCCGCGCCGACCTTGCGGTGGCGGAGCTGCTGCTCGCGTGGCGTGGCAATGAGGAACCGGTCTCGGCTTCTTCCGGAGTGAGGACACGGTCATGAACTCAGCAGCAGCCGGCGCCCGACAGGGCATCCTGTCGTTGACGGTCAAGGACACCGCGTCGCTGTACAACGCCTACATGCCGTATCTCAAGTACGGCGGCATCTTCGTACCCACGGCGAAGCGTTACTTTCTCGGCGACGAGGTGTTTGTGCTGCTGACCCTGCCGGAGTCGAGCGAGCGCCTGCCGGTGGCCGGCAAGGTGGTCTGGGTCACCCCGACCGGCGCGCAGGGCAACCGCGTCGCCGGTATCGGTGTGCAGTTTGCCGATACGCCGGAAAACGATCAGGTCAGGGGCAGGATCGAAACCCTGCTCGCCGGCACGCTCAATGCGGACAATCCGACGCATACGATGTAGCGGGTTGCGGCGGTCTTGGTCTGCATCCGGGTTCAGATGCGCTGGACTGTGCAGAGGTCGCGGTCTGTTTTTTGTGTTCGTCACTCCTGCGAAAGCCAGAGCCAGCGTTTAGCAAGAGCAGGGCTTTCGCGCAAAGCGCGAAAGCTTTGTTTTTAGAGAGTGGGAAAGAGCGCGCCAGTCACCCGCGCAACGCCGCCGCATCCCACCCCGGCCGCGCCGCGAACCGCTCGCCGTGCGTTGCCTGCAAGGCTTGCAGGCGCGCGAGGACGGCGTCAACGCCGGTGTCGCGGATGTACTGGATCGGGCCACCGCGGAACGGCGCGAAGCCAGTGCCGAAGATCACCCCGGCATCGAGCAGGTCGGCGTCGGCGACCACGCCGTCGTGCAGCGCGGCGACGGCTTCATTGAGCAGCGGCAGGATCAGACGGTCCTCGAGGTCGGCCGGCACCGCGTAGCCTTTCGGCACCTCGGGCTTCTTGGCGCGGCCGTCCTGCCAGAGGTAGATGCCTTGGCCGTCCTTCTTGCCGCGCTTGCCGGCCTCCGGCGGCGTGGCCAATGCAGGCGGAATCTGTAACCTGAGAAACGGCGCGAGCTCGCGGCCGACGCCCGATGCGACGTCGAGGCCGACGGTGTCGATCAGTTCGATCGGCCCCATCGGCATGCCGAACTTTACCGCCGCCCGGTCGATCACCGCGCCAGGGATGCCTTCGGAATACGCGGTCGCGGCCTCGAGCAGGTACGGAAACAGCAGGCGGTTGACGAGGAAACCCGGCGTGCCAGCGACCGGCACTGGCAGCTTGTCGAGCGCCTTGCAGAAGGCAGCCAGCCGCTGTTCGGTCTCTGCGGTCATGGTGCCGTGGTGGATGATCTCGACCAGCGGCATCAGCGCGACCGGGTTGAAATAGTGCAGGCCGGCAAACTGCGCCGGGCGCCGGATGTGGCCGGTCAGCTCGGTCAGCGGGATCGACGAGGTATTGGTGGTCAGCAGCGCGTTGGCCTTCAAGCGCGGCTCGACGCTCGCATACAGCGCGCGCTTGGCATCAGGCTGCTCGACGATCGCCTCGATCACCAGGTCGGCGTCGGCAAGGCCGTCGCCGTCGAGGTCGGACTTCAGACGCGCAGCGACCGCCGGGCGTGCGGCATCGTCCTTGACCTTCTTGCCGAACAAGGCCTGCGCGCGCGTCTGCGCGGCGTCGATCAAGCCCTGCTCGCGGTCCTGCATGGTCACCTCGAAGCCCTTGTACGCCGACCACGCCGCGATGTCGCCGCCCATCACGCCGGCGCCGATCACGTGCACGCGCTGGATGCCCCCGTTCTTGCCGAACTCGTCCTTGCCGCCGATCGCCTTCAGCCGCTCTTGCAGAAAAAACACCCGCGTCAGATTGCGCGCGGTCGGCGTGCCGACGAGCTTGACGACGGACTTGCGCTCGGCCGCGAGCAGCGCTTGGATGCCACCGCCGCTGCGCCGCCAGGTTGCGATCAGCGCGAACGGGGCCGGGTAGTGATCCTTGCGCGCCTTGCGCGCGACCTGCTTGACCATCGCCGGTGCCAGCAGCTGCCGTGCCGGCCAGGTATTGGTGAGCCAGCCGAGCACGCGCTGCTTGAACGGGCGCAGCCTGCCTTGATGCAGCAATGCCGCCGCGGCATCGATCAGCTGCTCGGGCGCGACGACCCTGTCGACCAGCCCGATCGCCCTGGCGGCGGCCGCCGACAGCGTGCGTCCGGTCAGCATCATGGCCATCGCTGCCGGCGCACCGACCAGCCGTGGCAGGCGCACGCTGCCGCCCCAGCCGGGATAGATGCCGAGCTTGACCTCGGGCAGGCCGATCCGCGTTGAGGTGTCGCTGGATGCGACGCGGTAGCGGCAGGCCAGCGCGATTTCGGTGCCGCCGCCCATGCAGAAGCCGTGGATCGCGGCCACGGTCGGGCAGGGTAGCTCGGCGAGGCGCTGGAACGCCTGCTGGCCGCGGTGGATCGAATCGCCGATGGTGCCGTCGGCGTCGAAGGCCTGGAACTCGCGGATATCGGCCCCGGCGATGAAGCCCTTTGCCTTGCCGGAGCGCAGGATCAGCCCCTTCGGTGGGTCCAGCGCCAGGCGCTCAAGCAGGGCGTCAAGCTCGACCAACACGCTCTGCGCAAAGGTATTGACCGACTCGCCGTGGCGGTCGAAGCTCAGCACGACGATGCCGTCGTCGCGCTGCTGGGCTTGCCAGTGGCTGAAGCGCAGCCCGTCGAGCCCTGCAATCATGGCAAACCATCCGTTACGGTAAGTGGAGGGTCGTTATGATCCAGAGCATGTTCGATCGGCGTCAAATCGCTGATTGAAATGCTCCTCGCGTGCGGCTCGGCTTGCGACAGTCGTCGCCCGGCCCCACCTCGTGCGACACGTCCATCGGAACTTTCCACCCATGCCGAAGGTCATATCGCCCAGCCAACCGGCCGGGCCTCCACGGAGCGCCGGCCCATGGCCGAAGTTGAAGAAGACACGCAGCACAACCAGCAGGCGCTCGACCAGGAGCTGGTACGCCGCGTGCAGCGCGGCGACAGCACGGCGTTCGACTTGCTGGTGCGCAAGTACCAGCACCGAATCGCGGCGCTGATCGGGCGCTATATCGCCGATTGGAGTGAATGTCAGGACGTCGTCCAGGACACCTTCATCCGCGCCTACCGCGCGATCGGGAATTTCCGCGGCGATGCGCAGTTCTATACGTGGTTGCACAGGATCGCCGTGAACACCGCCAAGAACCATCTCGTCGCGCAGAAACGCCGCCCACCGCCCGCCGACGTCGAAATCGACGATGCCGAGCAGTACGATTCCGGCGTGCGCCTGCGCAATACCGACACGCCCGAGCGCGAGCTCGCGCGGCAGCAGATGGAACAAACGGTGATGCGCGCGGTCGAAGCCCTGCCGGAGGAATTGCGGCTGGCGATCACCCTGCGCGAGATGGATGGCCTGAGCTATGAGGAGATCGCCCAACGCATGGACTGCCCGATCGGCACGGTGCGCTCGCGGATTTTCCGCGCGCGCGAGGCGATCGACACCGAGCTCAAGCCCCTGATGGACACCCCGACCGCCCGCGAGCGCGCCGCCCGGTGACCCGTCGTCCCACGTTAATGCCCCGACCGACATGACCGACTCCATCGATTCCGCGGAACTCTTCCCCGAGCTGGTCGCTCGCGACAAGCTTGACGACCACCATCGCCGGCAACTCTCGGCGATGCTCGACGGCGAGCTGCCGCCGGACCAGGCCAAATTCATGCTGCGCCGCCTGCAGCACGACGGCGAACTCGCCGTGTGCTGGGAGCGCTGGCAGGTCTGTGGCGATATCCTGCGCGGCCGTCACGACGTGCTGCTGCCGGCGGATTTTTCGCAGCGCGTCGCGCAGGCGATCGTCCGCGACGATGCGTCGGCGGCCGTGGCGGTGACCACGCCGCACAGGGCCGGCGCAACGGCGGCGTCACCGCGTTGGCTGCGCTGGAGCGGCGGCGCGCTGGCCGCGTCGGTCGCGCTGGTTGCGCTGTTCTTCGCGCGTCAGCAGGCACCGGACCCAGCTATCGACAACGCTGGTGGCGACGTGCCGGCTCAGATCGCGTCGGCGACGCCGTCGGCTGCATCGCAGCCGCGATTGCAAGCCGTCGACACCGCGATGGCCGACGCATCGACGGCCATGCCGGGCGTTCTTGCGCCTATACCCATTGATGCCGCCAGCCTGGCGGTAGCTGTCGCGGTGGCCGATCTCCCGCGCCGGGCGATCGAACGCCGCACCACGCGCGCGCAGAACCAGCGCGCCGCGCTGCGGCTGCGCGTGCGTGAGGATGCAGTGCAAGCGGCCGCGATTGCGGTGGCGGCGTCGGCGCCGGCGGCAACCGATGCGCGCGGCGCGGTTCCGGTGCTCGCGACCGCGTCGACTGCAACGGTCGCGACCGATCCGTTTGCCGCCTTACCCCTCACCTCGGATGCCGCGCCGTCGCGGCCGTGGCCGCGCGCGATCATGCCAGGGTATTCCGGCAACGGCGCGTTCACTGCCAGCTATGGCAGCACGGCCGGTCCCTCGTTCCACCCGTTCGAGCCGCAGCTTGGGCTGCAGGTCGAGCCGTCGTCGGACGCCGATCCGAACGCCGATCCGAACGCCGGACCGCCCGATCCGCACTAACCCACCGTCCGCCTTCTTTTGCTTCTTCTTTCGGGAAAAGGTGGCGCGAAGCGCCGGATGAGAGTGGCACGCCGCCGATCAGAGGTCATCGCGGTGCTCAGGCAGTGTTATGTCTCGGCAGCTGATTCGTGTCCCCGCGTCTCCGGGCCGATGTGCGCCACAGGGCGCGCGCTGCCTGCGCGCCTGCTATCCAAATGTCGTTCATCAATACTCGTTTCCCAAATTTCAAGGATGTTTCCGCGATGAAAGCCCCGCTGCAAGCCGCGATCCTGATCATAGTCACCGCCGCCGCAACCACCGCGGTGGTGCTGCCCGTTGCCACCGCCCAGCAGTCGACGCAGTCGGCCGCGCCGGCACCGGTGATGGTCGGGCTGCCTGATTTCACCCAACTCGTCGAGCAGGTCGGCCCCGGCGTGGTCAACGTCGAGGCGCAGGTCGGCGGGCGCACGCCGCAGAACGCGCAGGCCCAGCAGCGACCGGGACCGGGCGGCATGCCCGACGACGAGGACATGCCGGAGATCTTCCGCCGCTTCTTCGGCCCCGGCATGCCGACCCCCGGCGGTCCGCAGCAGGGCCCCGGCAACCGCCCGCGTGGGGTGTCGCAGGGCACGGGCTTCATCATTTCGTCCGACGGCTACGTGCTGACCAACCACCACGTCGTCGACGGTGCCGATACGGTCAAAATCAAGCTCACCGACCGTCGCGAGTTCACCGCCACGGTGGTCGGCAGCGACCAGCAGTCCGATGTCGCGCTGCTGAAGATCGCCGCGACCGGCTTGCCGGCGCTGCGCCTGGGCGACTCCAATGCGCTCAAGCCCGGCCAGTGGGCGGTAGCGATCGGTTCGCCGTTCGGCCTCGACCATTCGGTCACCGCCGGCATCGTCAGCGCGGTCGGCCGCAGCAATCCCTATGCACAGCAGCGCTACGTGCCCTTCATCCAAACCGACGTCGCGATCAACCAGGGCAACTCCGGCGGCCCGCTGCTCAATACCCGCGGCGAGGTGGTCGGCATCAACTCGCAGATCTTCTCCAACTCCGGCGGCTATATGGGCGTGAGCTTCGCGATCCCGATCGACACCGCGATGAACGCCGTCGACCAGCTCAAGAAGACCGGCAAGGTCAGCCGCGGCATGATCGGCGTGCAACTGCAGGCGATCACCGCCGACGATGCCAAGGGTCTTGGGCTGCCCGACACGCGCGGCGCACTGGTCGCCGACGTCACCGCCGGCGGCGGCGGCGAGAAGGCCGGCATCCGCGCCGGCGACGTGATCCGTTCGGTCAACGGCGCAGCCGTCGACCAGTCCAGCGACCTGCCGCCGATCGTCGGTGCGATGGCCCCGGGCACCCGCGTCCAGCTCGGCATCCTGCGCGACGGCCAGCCGCGCGAGGTCACGGTGACGCTGACGCAGCTCGACGAAACGCTGCTGGCCGGAACGGCGGGACGCCCGACGCCCGACGCGCCGCGTGCCCCGGCGTCGCGTTCGGCCAATCCGCTGGGCCTGATCGGCCAGGACCTCGACGCCAATGCCCGCCGCCAAGCCGACCTGCAGGCCGGCGAAGGCGTCGGCATCGCCCGCGTCGACGGCTTGGCCGCACGCGAGGCGGGGCTACGGCCCGGCGACGTGATCCTGCGCGTCGGCAGCGCCGAGGTCGACAGTGCCACCAAGCTCGATCGCGAACTGGCCAAGGTTCGCATCGGCCAGACGGTGATGCTGCTGGTGCGGCGTGGCAGCGCGTCGCAGTTTGTCGCGGTGACCCCGCGTGCCGACGGCGACGATAGCGCGCAGTGAGTTCGGTGTGCTGAGGCACCGAGCGAGGCATCGTAAGCTGCCTCGCTGATGCCTGTCGGACCATCTTCCGATGTGGCGGCGAACCGCCGCCTTGGCAGCCAAGCCTGACGCGTTTCGCCGGGCATCGCTGCGCGACAGTCCCGCGTCGATCGCGTGCGATAATCCGCCGTTACCCGATCCGAGGGCCGCAATGTCGGCCACTGCCGACCTCGCCATGCCCGATTCGATGCCAAATGTGATGGAGCGCATCCGCAATTTTTCCATCATCGCCCACGTCGACCACGGCAAGTCGACGCTGGCCGACCGCATCATCCAACTCTGCGGCGGCCTCGAGGCCCGCGAGATGGAAGCGCAGGTGCTCGACTCCAATCCAATCGAGCGCGAGCGCGGCATCACCATCAAGGCGCAGTCAGTGTCGCTGCCGTACACCGCGCGCGACGGCGTCACCTACCAGCTCAACTTCATCGACACCCCCGGCCACGTCGATTTCAGCTACGAGGTCAGCCGTTCGCTGGCGGCATGCGAAGGCGCGCTGCTGGTCGTCGATGCCGCGCAAGGCGTCGAGGCGCAGTCGGTGGCCAACTGCTACACCGCCGTCGAGATGGGCCTCGAAGTGGTGCCGGTGCTCAACAAGATCGACCTGCCGACCGCCGACGTCGAGCGCGTCAAGGGCGAGATTGAGGCGGTGATCGGCATCGACGCCGGCGACGCGGTGTCGATCAGCGCCAAGACCGGGCTCAACGTGGTCGAGGTGCTTGAGGCGATCGTCAAGCGCATCCCGCCGCCGACCCCGCGCGACACCGACCGCCTGCAGGCGCTGATCATCGACTCGTGGTTCGACAACTACCTCGGTGTGGTGTCGCTGGTGCGGGTGATGCAGGGCGAGGTCAAGCCCGGCGACAAGATTCTGGTGATGTCGACCGGGCGCTGGCATCTGGTCGACAAGGTCGGCGTGTTCACGCCCAAGCGCAAGGATCTGGCCAAGCTCGGCGCCGGCGAGGTCGGCTGGATCAATGCATCGATCAAGGACGTGCACGGCGCGCCGGTCGGCGACACGCTGACCCTGTTGAGTCAGCCGGCCGAGCATCCGCTGCCGGGCTTCCAGGAAATGAAGCCGCGGGTATTTGCCGGCCTGTTTCCGGTGGATTCCGACGAATATCCGGCGCTGCGCGAGGCGCTCGACAAGCTGCGCCTCAACGACGCCGCACTGCGCTTCGAGCCGGAAAGCTCCGAGGCGATGGGCTTTGGCTTCCGCTGCGGATTTCTCGGCATGCTGCACCTGGAAATCGTCCAGGAGCGGCTGGAGCGCGAGTACGATCTCAACCTCGTCACTACCGCGCCGACCGTTATTTACGAGGTGCTGCTGACCGACGGCAGCGTGCTGCCGCTCGACAATCCGGCCAAGCTGCCGTTGCCGCACCTGATGCAGGAAATCCGCGAGCCGATCATCCTCGCAACCATCCTCACGCCGGGCGATTATGTCGGCAACATCATCAAACTGTGCGAAGAAAAGCGCGGCGCGCAGCAGAGCATCCAGTACCTCGGCAGCCAGGTACAGATCGTTTACGAGTTGCCGATGGCCGAGGTGGTGCTGGATTTCTTCGACCGCCTCAAATCGGTGAGCCGCGGTTATGCGTCGCTCGATTACCATCTGCTGCGCTTCGACGCCGGCCCGTTCGTGCGCGTCGACACGCTGATCAACGGCGACAAGGTCGATGCGATGAGCCTGATCGTGCACCGCGCGCACGCCGACCGCCGCGGCCGCGAAATCGCCGAAAAAATGCGCGAACTGATCCCCCGGCAGATGTTCGACGTCGCCATCCAGGCCGCCGTCGGCGCGCAGGTGATCGCGCGTACCACGGTCAAGGCGATGCGCAAGAACGTGCTGGCCAAATGTTATGG
>JBOHYD010000099.1:0-7004 GCA_050737635.1 Luteimonas sp.
GAACTGCCCTTCTCCATCGCGCCGAGGCTGCCCATGCCGCGGTAGCTCTTGTAGCTGCGGCCCTGGAAGAGTTCGGTGTCGCCAGGCGACTCTTCGGTGCCGGCAAACAGGCCGCCGATCATCACCGTCGATGCGCCGGCGACCAGCGCTTTGCCGATGTCGCCGGAATAACGGATGCCGCCGTCGGCGATCAGCGGGATGCGGTCCTGCAGGGCGCTGGCGACCATGTCGATCGCGGTGATCTGCGGCACGCCGACGCCGGCGACCACGCGCGTGGTGCAGATCGAACCGGGACCGACGCCGACCTTGACCGCGTCCGCGCCGGCATCCATCAGCGCGAGCGCGGCGTCGCCGGTGACGATGTTGCCGCCGACGATCTGCAAGGCCGGGAATCGCTGCTTGGCCCATGCCACGCGGTCGATCACGCCTTGCGAGTGGCCGTGCGCGGTGTCGACGATGATCACGTCGACGCCGGCGGCGGCAAGGGCCTCGATGCGCTGCTCGGTGTCGCCGCCGAGGCCGACCGCGGCGCCTACGAGCAGGCTTTCGGAGGCGTCTTTGGCCGCATTGGGGTTGTCGCGCGCTTTCTGGATGTCCTTGACGGTGATCAGGCCGCGCAGTTCGAAGGCCTCGCTGACTAGCAGGATCTTTTCGATGCGGTGCTTGTGCAGCAGGCCGAGGACCTCGTCGTCGCTCGCGCCCTCGCGCACGGTGATCAGGCGCTCCTTGCCGGTCATGATGTTGCGGACCGGATCCTCGAGCCGGGTCTCGAAGCGCATGTCGCGGCCGGTGACGATGCCGACCAGCTGACCGCCGTCGACCACCGGCACGCCGGAGATGTTGCGCGCGCGGGTGAGCTGCAGCACCTCGCCGATGGTGGTGTCCGGGCCGACGGTGAACGGCTCGCGGATCACCCCGGCCTCGAAGTTTTTGACCCGCGCGACCTGGGCGGCCTGGCGGTCGATCGACATGTTTTTGTGCAGGATGCCGATGCCACCGAGCTGCGCCATCGCGATCGCCAGCCGCGCCTCGGTGACGGTGTCCATCGCCGCCGCGACGATCGGCAGATTGAGGTGCAGCTCGCGCGTCAGCCGGGTGCCGAGCCGCACCTGATTGGGCAGCACGATCGAATGCGCGGGGACGAGGGAGACATCGTCGTAGGTGAGCGCTTCGGCCTGGATGCGCAGCATGGGCGGGCCAGTGGGGATGAAGCGCGCCATTGTAACAAGCCGGGAATGGGGAATGGGGAATCGTAAAAGCGAGTCAGCTGCCATCACCGCTGCATTTGCTCTGACGATTCCCGATTCCCTATTCTCGATTCCCGGCCGCCTCGGCGGCTTCGGCGGCCTCGAGCGTGTTCTGCATCAGCGTGGCGACGGTCATCGGGCCGACGCCGCCGGGCACTGGGGTGATCCAGCTCGCACGCACGGCGGCGGCGGCAAAACCGACGTCGCCGACTAGGCGGCCGTCGTCGAGGCGATTGATGCCGACGTCGATCACCACCGACCCCGGTTTGACCCACTCGCCCGGGATCAATCCCGGCCTGCCGGCCGCCACGACGAGAATGTCGGCCTCGCCGACGTGGCGGCGCAGCACGTCGACGGGGGTGAACTTGTGGCAGCAGGTGACCGTGCAGCCAGCGATCAGCAGCTCCATCGCCATCGGCCGGCCGACATGGTTGCTGACGCCGACGATCGTCGCACTCTGCCCGCGCACCGGGCGGTCGGTGTAGGCCAGCAGCGTGGTGATGCCGCGCGGCGTGCATGGACGCAGGCCGAACTGGCGCAGCGCGAGGTGGCCGACGTTTTCCGGATGAAAACCGTCGACGTCCTTGCGCGGGTCGATGCGCTGGATCAGGGCGCTGGCGTCGGTGATCCCCGGCAGCGGCAGTTGCACGAGGATGCCGTGGACGTCGGGATCGGCGTTGAGGCGATCGATCAGCGCCAGCAGTTCGGCTTCGGTGGTGCCGGTCGGCAGATCGACGTCGATCGCACGGATGCCGACCTTCTCGGCGGCACGACGCTTGTTGCGCACGTAGGACTGCGAGGCCGGATCGCCGCCGACCAACACCACGGCCAGACCGGGCCGCGACTTGCCCGCGACCACGCGCGCGTCGACCTGGCGCTTGAGCACGTCGAGCAGGTCCTCGGCGATGCGGCGGCCGTCGAGAATGCGGGCAGATGCGGGTTGCGACTGGGTCATGCGTGGATGCGATCATCAAGCCTATGCCGGAAACCATTGTCCCCGATTGCGGAAGACTTTGTAGCAGCGGCAGCTGCGGCTCCTACAATGGCTCTTGCCACGGAGATTGCATGCCATGACGCCCGAACAACGCACCGAACTCGAAGCCGCTACCTTCCGCCGCCTGCGCGATCATCTGAGCGACCTGCGGCCCGACGTGCAGAATATCGACCTGATGATCCTTGCCGGCTTCTGTCGCAACTGCCTGTCGGACTGGTATCGCGAGGCCGCTGAGACGCGGGGCATCGCGATGAGCAAAGACCAGTCGCGCGAGGCGATCTACGGCCAACCCTTCGCGTCGTGGAAGGACGCGCATCAGAAACCGGCGACGCCGGAGCAACTGGCCGCGTTCGCGGCCACGCAGCGGCGTCACGGCTGAGCGCGGATGACGGTCGCGCTCGATCGCGATGCCGGCCGATCAGCGGATCAGCGGTGCACCCTGCCCCGCCGGACAGCGCGGAATGCCCGCACCGACCACGCAGTGGATGCAGCACTCGGGCTGCGCGGGCGCTGCGGATGGCAGGCCGACCGGCGGTGGTGGCGGCGGCAGCGGCAGTCGCGCCAGCAGTTCGGGCGACTTGAGCTGCAACAGCACCGCCCAGTCCTGACGACTGGCGTTGCAAGCCGACGGCGCGTCGGGCGCGCATTGCGGGTCGCCCAGCGTGCGCATCGGCAGATTGTCGAACTGGCCGCCCGGCGTCAGCTTCAACAAGCGCATGGTCACGCCATCGAGCACGTTGCCGCCGATCAGGTACGCGGTGCGGTCGCCGCCGGAATTGACCGCAACGACGATGTCGCAGTGCATATTGAGGCCATCGTCGCTGGCGCTGAGTAGGCTGGCGAGGCCGCCGAAGCCGTACAGCCGCGACGACACCCGCACGTAGCACAGCAGATCGCCGGCGGCCACGCGCGTCGAGACCGGGCTGGCGATCAGGTAGGCGCTAGTGTCCGGGCTGCGGTAGGCGTTGCGCACGTAGTTGATGTGGCTGGCCGAGCCGTTGAACCCCGGCACCTGCGCGCGGCGCATCACATACGACACGAACGCCGCCGACCACGGCACGTCGACGACGAACGACCGGCACATCGGCGAGCCGAATCCATCGGTGCTGGCATAGGCACAGTCGCTGGCGCCAGACCGCATCGACGCCGAACCGAGCAGGCTGCTGTCGCGCCAGTAGTCGGCGACGCGGCGCCAGGCCGGCTGACCGTTGGCCAGCAATCCGTTCTCGGCCTCGCGCACGCGCGAGCCGTTGAGATGGCCGTCGACGTCGATGAACGGTCGGTACCAGAACAGATGCTCCTCGCAGGCGGCCGCCGCGATGCGCGTGGCGACCGCCGGCGATGCGGTCTGCGCACGCAGCAGCGGACAGACATCGGCGGCCGGGACCGGCATCGCAATGAACCATGAAACAAGCAGCACACACACACAACGAAGCATCGCGTTTGCCTTGCCGTCGTCGACGACGTTGCTGGTAGATCTGAGGTGATGGGGTCTGGATTGCGGCAGCGACAAATCGCGCGCTCAAGCCCCGGCGCAGAACGCAGCGTAGTCGATGTATCCGGGAAATGGCTTGCCCGGCGCGCACAGCGCGCAGTCGGGATCGGCCAGCAGTCGCGTTTCGCGCAAACGCATCGACAGCGCGTCGATGTGCAGCAGGCGGCCGCTCAACGGTTCGCCGAGGCACAGGATCAGCTTGATCGCCTCGGTCGCCTGCAGCATGCCGACGATGCCCGGCAGCACACCGAGCACGCCGGCTTCGACGCAGTTCGGCGCGGATTGCGGCGGCGGCGGCTGCGGAAACAGACAGCGGTAGCAGGGCGCGACGCCGCGCGCGCGACCGGCGTCGAACACGCTCACCTGGCCTTCGAAGCGATGCACTGCGCCATAGACCAGCGGCTTGCCGAGCGTTACGCAGGCGTCATTGAGCAGATAGCGCGCGGCAAAATTGTCGGCGCCGTCGATGACCACGTCGACGCCATCGAGCAGGCGCTCGACGTTGGTCGAGGTGACGCGCTCGGCGATCGCCTCGATGCGCACGCGCGGGTTGAGCGCGTTGAGCCGGGTTTTCGCGGAGTCGACCTTGGCCATGCCGAGGTCGGCATCGACGTGCAGGATCTGCCGCTGCAGGTTGCTGCGCTCCACCACATCGTCATCGGCGATGCGCAACTGGCCAACGCCGGCCGCGGCGAGATAGAACGCCGCCGGCGATCCCAATCCGCCGGCGCCAACGATCAGCACCCGCGCGGCGTCGAGCCGGCGCTGGCCCGTCGCACCGACCTCGGGTAGGCGCAGATGGCGCGAATAGCGTTCGTTGAAATCGTGATCGACCGCGATGGTTGGCCGCATGACCGGCAGACCGTCGCTGATCCAGCGCTCGGTGCCGCCGCGCACCGACGACAGGCGCGCATAGCCGAGTCGCCGCAGCATGTCGCCGGCCAGTAGCGAGCGGCCGCCGGTCTGGCAGATCAGTACGATGTCGACGCTGCGGTCGGGCAGATGTCGGGACGGATCGGACACCAGCTCGCTGCGCGCGATGCCGCGCGCGCCGTCGGCCATGCCGGATTCGCGCTCGTAGTCGTCGCGCACGTCGATCAGCAGTGCGCCCTGGGCGTGTCGCTGCCGCGCTTGGTGCGGGGTGATCTCGGGTATCGTCATGCGAGCAATTATCGCGCTGATGCCGTCTGCGCGCAGCGCATGCGGACGACCCGCTCAGTAGGTCAGCACCTCGACGATGCTGCCGGCGGGGTAGTCGGCTTGGCCTTCAGGCAAGACGATCAGTGCGTCGGAATCCGCAGCGGCGCGCATGCGGTGCGAGCCGTCGGCCGGATTGGGCTCGACCTCGAGCATGCCGTCGTCGCGCGAGTGCAGCCGTCCGCGCAGAAACTCGAGCCGATCGTGCGACTTGTGCCAGGCATTGGTGAGCTGCGCGTTCCAGCGCGCGCGCGCGGCCGTGCGGCCCTGCAGGCCGTCGAACAAGCCGCGACCGAGCGTTAGATAAGTCGCCAGTACCGACACCGGATTGCCCGGCAGGCACAGGAACAGCGCATCGCCGAATGCGCCGCCGTCGGCGAGCAGCAGCGGCATGCCCGGCCGCATCCGCACTCTCCAGAACTGCACGCGACCCTCGGCCTGCAGCAACGCCGGAATGTGGTCCTTTTCGCCGGCAGACACCGCGCCGCAGGTGATCACCACGTCGAAGGCATGGCCGGCGTGGCGCAGCGCCGACGCGACCTGGGCGGGATCGTCGGGCAGGGTCGGCCATGCGGTCGGTTCGAGGCCGTCGGCGCGCAACAGGCCCATCAGCTGCTCGCGGTTGGAGTTGTAGATCTGCCCGTGCGCGAGCGGCAGGCCGGGTTCGACGAGCTCGTCGCCGGTGGTGAACACCGCCACCGTCGGGCGACGCGCGACCGCGAGTTCGGACAGACCCTGCGACGCGGCGAGCGCGATCCGCGATGGCGTCAGCAGCTCACCGGCGTGCAGCAGGCGATCGCCGATGCGCACGTCTTCGCCGGCATGGCGGACATGCTGTCCGAATTCAGGGGTGGTGACGATCTGCACGCGATCGCCATCGCTGCGGGTGTGCTCCTTCATCACCACGGTGTCCGCGCCCGCCGGCAACGGCGCCCCGGTAGTGATGCGCGCGCATTGGCCGGCCGCGATGCGAATGTCCAGCGCGGTGCCGGCAAACTGCTCGGCGACCAGCGTCAGTGCGACTGGATCGTCATGCGCAGCCGCTGTGGCCAGATCGGCATGGCGCAGCGCGAAGCCGTCCATCGCCGAATTGTCGAACGGCGGCTGCGCAAGCATCGCGACGACGTCCTGTGCAAGCACATGCGCATGCGCACGTGACAATGCGACACGCTGGATGCCGGTGCGATGCTCGGCCGCGACGCGATCGACGATCGCGCGGGCATCCTCGAATGAAATACGGGTCGGGAACGTCAAGGTCGATGGCATCCGTGGATGGGCGCGGCGTGGATGGTGTGGATGGATGCGCACGCTGGCCATGCGGCCAGCGCTGCGGCCGCTGCGATCAGCCGTCGATGCCAGCCGCGACCAGGTCGTCGGGCGTGTTGAGGTTGCCGAAGCGTACGCCGTCGAAGCGCACGCGCGCCATACCGAGCCGCGTCTGCAACGTGTGCACGGCGCGATCGCTCGACGCGATCGCCGCGCTGACGCCGGCACGCAGCGCGGCGGTGCGCCACAGCGCGGCCAGCGGCTGTGCGCCGTCGTCGTCAACCGCGAACGCGCCTGATGCGGCGGTCGTGAGCTTGGCGATCAGGTCGTCCGGCACCAACAGCGCGTCGACCGGCAGCGTTAGCAGCCACGCGCTGCGGCATTCGGCGGCCAATGCTTCGAGGCCACCGAGCGGCCCGAGATCCGCCGTGCGGTCGTGGATCGCGCGCAATCCGCGCGACAGATAGCGTTCGGCATTGCGGTTGGCGCTGATCAGGATCGCGTCGACCTGGGATTCCAGCGCCTGCACCAGCGCGAGCACCTGCGGCACGCCATTGCGCTCCAGCCACGCCTTGTCGCGCCCGCCAAGCCGCGACGCGCGACCGCCGGCGAGAATGCCCAGGGTGATGCCGGCATGGTTGTCGACGAGGTGGGTGGGCATAGGGGCAAGTGTGGAGGAAGGCGTTCGGCAATGCTGCCCGTTGGCTCGCGTTGTGTGCGATCACTCGCATTTGACTGTGATCGCGATGCTGGGATTGGCTGTCCGGCCGATCGCTGGGTCCCGGCTTGCGCCGGGATGACGGCA
>JBOHYD010000100.1:0-14024 GCA_050737635.1 Luteimonas sp.
GCACCCGCATTCAGAACCTGCAGGCGCTGATGCCCAAGGCAATGGAGTACCGCAAGCGCTTCTGTCGCGCAAACTGAAAAACCACATCCTCTTTTGCGGCAAGGCGATGACATGTCATCTTTGCGCACACGGGGCGGATTCAACCTTGAAGTGCAAGTCGGTCGTAGTTGAAGACTATTTCGTTCGATGTCAGGAGCTTCAATCGCTTTCGCGGCCGATCATTCCACGCATCCTCGACGCGTTGTCGTTCCTCGGCGGTGATCGTGCTGAAGTCCCGGTGGCGCGGGAAGTACGCGCGCAGCAGGTCGTTGGCATGCTCGCGGCGCGCGGCGCTTCTACAATGGCCGACTTTGCCGGAGCGCAGATGCGATGACCCAGAAAACCGTGCTCAACGACGCCCACCGTGCACTCGGCGCCCGAATGGTCGACTTCGGCGGCTGGGACATGCCGCTGAACTACGGCTCGCAGCTCGACGAGCACCACCAGGTACGCCGCGATGCCGGCATGTTCGACGTCTCGCATATGACGGTCGTCGACTTGCGCGGCGCGCGCGCGCGCGATTTTCTGCGCCGCCTGGTCGCCAACTCGGTCGACAAGCTCAAGCTGCCGGGCAGGGCGCTGTACACCTGCATGCTCGACGCCAACGGCGGCGTCATCGACGACTTGATCGTGTATTTCCTCGGCGAGGAGTTCTTTCGCGTGGTGGTCAATGCCGCCACCCGCGACAAGGACCTTGCGTGGATCACCGCGCAGGCCCAGGCCTTCGACGTCGATGTCGCCGAGCGCCGCGAACTGGCGATGATCGCCGTGCAGGGCCCGGCCGCCCGCGAGCGCGTGCTCGGCCTGCTCGGCGACGCCGACCGTGCGCGCATCGCCAAGCTCGGCAAGTTCGCCGCCGCCGATGCGACGACCAGTGACGGCCTACCGCTGTTTGTCGCGCGCACCGGCTACACCGGCGAGGACGGTTTCGAGATCATCGTGCCCGACGCGCACGCCATCGCGCTGTGGCACGCGCTGCTCGCCGTCGGCGTCAAGCCAGCGGGCTTGGGTGCGCGCGACACGCTGCGGCTGGAGGCCGGCATGAACCTCTACGGTCAGGACATGGACGAGTCGGTGTCGCCGTACGAGGCCGCGCTGGCATGGACGGTCGCGCTTGACGACGGTCGCGCATTTACCGGCCGCGCCGCGCTCGAAGCACAGAAGGCCAGCGGCGTGCCGCGACAGATGGTCGGCCTGGTGATGGACGGCAAGGGCGTGCTGCGCCACGGCCAGACCGTGCTGACCGCCAACGGCGACGGCGAAATCCTGTCAGGCACCTTCTCGCCGACCCTCGGCCGCGCGATCGCATTTGCGCGCGTGCCGGCGGGCGACACGACGATCGCGCCGGGCGACACGCTGCGTGTCGACATCCGCGGTCGCGAGGTCGCCGTGCGCGTGGTCAAGTTCCCGTTCGTGCGCGACGGCCAGCCGCAGGACGGCATTTGACCCAAGTGCACGCGCCGAGGGTCAAATCGAGTCGTCGAGCGCTGCACCGCGAACCGGCTGACCGCGGCGCATTGCTTTCGCTAGACTAGGGTCTGAGCGCGCGCTGCGGCGTCGTTCGGACGTGTAACGACATACGACTTCCTTGCTTTTCCTTGCAGCGCACGCGCTCAGGCCCGCGCGACCTGCTCCGCACATGCCAACAGACCCTTCCCCCATCCCCACACTGCCCACGTTTCGGAGCCCCACGATGAGCGAGATCCCCGGCGACCTGAAGTTCATGAAATCCCACGAGTGGGCGCGCGTTGAAGGCGACGGCAAGATCACAGTCGGCATCTCCGATCACGCGCAAGGCCTGCTTGGCGATCTGGTCTACGTCGACCTGCCGACGGTCGGCGACACCGTCGACGCCGGCAACGCCTGCGCGG
Organism: Luteimonas sp.; assembly: GCA_050737635.1. Classification (GTDB taxonomy): domain Bacteria; phylum Pseudomonadota; class Gammaproteobacteria; order Xanthomonadales; family Xanthomonadaceae; genus Luteimonas. The sequence goes on from JBOHYD010000100.1 coordinate 1,911, forward strand.
TGGTCGAGTCGGTCAAGGCCGCGTCGGACATCTACTCGCCGGTCACCGGCACGGTCACTGCGGTCAACAACGCGCTCACCGACAAGCCGGAAACCATCAACGAAGACGCCTACGGAGAAGGCTGGATCTTCGTCGTCGAAGCCGACGAGCCCGACCAGCTCCACGAGCTGCTCGGGCCTGACGACTACAGCGAGCTGATCGAGGGCGACGATCACTGATCGTCCGCTGCCCGGCGCTACCGCGCGAGATTTCCGACTGGCTGTCCAGCGCGGCTGATCGGCGTTTTGTCATCGCCGGTGTCGAGCGCTGGCGCGCGGCGCGCGGCGCGATGGATCGACGGTATCCGCGGCTTTGGCACGCCGGCATCGGCGCAAGTGCAGGCCGATCCGGTTGCTGGGGTCTTTAGTCGATCGGTATCCGTGTCATCGCGGACGTGTTCGGCGCGATGCGAGTGCGGTTTTCGAGATGGTCGAATCGCTCGCGGCTTTGCCCCAAAGCACCTGTGTCGCGGCCTTCAATCGCGCCGCGATAGCGTGCGCGGCGATGCTCGCGTGCCGAAATTGTTTGCGCACTTTGGCGCAAATCGACTGGTGCGACGCCAGAATTTCACGCACCGCATACCGACTGCAGACAGCGCGCGTACACCTGCTGATGACGCCTGAGCGCCGCCGCGCCGCACCTTTCGTCATGGTGTTTGCCGCGGCTTGTGCGCTGTGGTTCGAGCGCAAAGTGCTTAAAAAAAGTCGTTTTCTAAAATTACAACGCCCCAGCACCCGCCTGCGGCGCGCGCGTCGTCGAGCACCGCGCTGCGGCGGCACGACCAATTCGGCCTGCGCGCGCCGAGCGCCCGCGAAAAAATTTATGCCAGGGTGTTGACAGTGCAAAAAACCGTGATTAGGTTTCGCGTTAACAGACATCGCAGCAGAAGAGAGTGAGCCGGCCCGAGACGAAAACGCTGAGCACAACCCAGCCCTCTGCCAGGACGTTCCCAACGGTGGAATCAGGGATCGTCTCCCCCGCAAAATCGCATGCGACACCAATCCTGAAAACCTGCGCCGTCTACGGCGCAGGTTTTTTATTGCAGCGCGTGCCGTGCACCGGCAACCATCACGCGAACTATTCCGCAGGCATCCCGCTCGCGGCGGCGGGGCGCACAACGAGATCCGATCCGACGCGCGGTGCGCGTTGGCGGTTGGTCGCGGGTCCGATACCCGCGATGGAGTTCCGAACTGGGCCGCGATACCCGAGTGTTCCAATGACGAGGAGAGTCATCACATGGCCATGAAGAAAGCTGCAAAGAAGAAGCCTGCCAAGAAGGCGGCGAAGAAATCATCCGTCAAGAAAGCTGCGAAAAAGGCGGTAAGCAAGGTCAAGAAGGCCATCCGCAAGGTTGCAAAAAAGAAGGTCGCCAAAAAGAAGGTCGCCAAGAAGTCCGTAGCCAAGAAGAAGGTTGCCAAGAAGGCTGCCAAGAAGAAGGTCGCTAAGAAAAAGGTCGCCAAGAAGGCCGTTAAGAAGGCTGCGAAGAAAAAGGTCGCCAAGAAGAAGGTCGCCAAGAAGCCGGCTAAAAAGGCCGCGAAGAAGGCCACCAAGGCACCGGCGAAAAAGGCCGTCAAGAAGAAGCCTGCAAAGCGACCTGCGCCGATGGCGATCCCGGCCGCGCCTGCACCGATGATGTAAGCGGTCCCCGACCGTCCGTCATCAGAGCTCTCTCTCCGCTTGCCCAGTCGGAGAGGGAGTTTTTTTATGGGTAGTAGGTATTCGGGCGTGCAGTGAGATCGCGGGTCTGTCAAACCAACTGTGTAACTGAATTCATCACAGTGCCGCCAGCGGCACGCCCGCAGACAGCTTAAGGGCAAGCAGCGGACCGCGCGCCGCGCGCCGCGCTGGTCAGAGATTGCCTAGTGCGGCTTGGCGTTCGCCTTGGAGGCATCGGCGCCGCCATTGGCGGCCGCGCCGTTGACGCTCGGCGTGGCGTCGCCGTCATCGGCCGCGTACAGCGTTTCGAACGAGGTGTCGACATCGAGCCAGCGCTGCGCCGGCAGGCCGATCGCGCGGTCGAGAATGGTCGGCAACAGACCCGACGGCAGACTGCTTTCGCTGTTCCACAGGATCACCACGCCGACATCGCGCTCAGGCATCATCGCGATCATGCCGCGATAGCCCTGTACTGAGCCGCCGTGGAACACCACGCGGTGGCCGGCGTAGTCGTAGACGCGCCAGCCGATCGCGTAGCCGGCGGCGTTGAGGCGCTGGCGCCGCCACGACGAGCCGCGCAGTTCGCCCGGCGTCGCGACGATCGGCGCATGCAGCGTCGCGAGTAGCGGTGCTGGCAGCACGTCGCGGCGATGGCCGCTGTGCGCGAGCAGCCACTGCGCCATGTCGCTGATGCTGGCGTTGACGCCGGCCGCCGGGGCGACGCGGTAATAGCTTGGCTTGGGCGTCAGCGAGATCCAGCCGCCGCCGGCGCGCACGTGCGGCTTGGCCCAGCGCGGGCTGGCCTCGATGCCTTCGAGCCCGTAGCTGGCATCGTTCATGCCGAGCGGTTTGAAGATGCGGTGGCTGACCGCCTCGCTGTAGAACTGGCCGGTGGCGCCGAACACCACGTCGCCGACCAGGCTGAAGGCGATGTTCTGGTAGCTGTAGCAGTGGCCCGGCGCGCAGGCCATCGGTGCGTGCGCGAGCTTCTGCACCAGACTGTTGTAGTCGGCGTTGCGCTCGAGGTCGCGGTCGTAGGTGTTGCGGGTGAGGCCGACGCGGTGGCTGAGCACTTCGGCGACGGTTAGCCGGCGCGCGGCCAGCGGATCGGAAAACTGCAGCGCCGGCAGGTAGTCGGCGACGCGGCTGTCCCAGCGCAGCGCGCCTTCATTGACCAGCATGCCGGTGACGGTGCCGGCGAATGCCTTCGACAGCGACGCCAGCCGAAACACGGTATGCGCGTCGACGGCCTCGGCGTTGCGCACGTCGGTGAGACCGTAGCCGCGCGCGCTGAGCACTTGGCCGCCCTGCACGATCGCCATCGCCATGCCGGGCACGCGCTGGTTGGCGACCAGCTCCTGCGCCATCGCCTCGAACAGGCGCACGTCGAATCCGGACGCCGGCGGCATCACTTGTTCGGTCGGCGGCTGGTAGGCAGGAATGCCGGCGGGCTGCGATGGCAGCACGATGGCCGCTGCTGGCGTCGGATCCGCATCCGGCATTGCCGGCGCCGTTGCCGATGTCGCGGTCGACGGCGGTGCGGTGTTCCAGCGCAGTGGCGTTTGCGCGGCGGAGCCGAGTGCGGTCGGCAGCAGCAGTGCACTCGCCAGTGCCGTGCGAATGAGTCGTCGGCGGTAGCGATCTGCATTGTCTACCATCGGACCTGCTCCGTGCGTATGCTCTGGCTCAGGGCGATCATAGCGCGTCATTTTACGTTTGCATGAACCAAGGAGAGCTTTCATGGCTAGCGTGTTGATCGTGTTGGTAATCGTGATCGGTCTGGTGGTGCTGGCCGGGCTCTGGGGCGTCGGCATCTACAACGCCCTGGTCACCGCCGGTAACGCCTTTAAGAATGCCTTCGCGCAGATCGACGTGCAGTTGCAGCGTCGCTTCGACCTGATCCCCAACCTCGTCGAGACCGCCAAGGGCTATATGAGCCACGAGCGCGACACCCTCGAAGCGGTGATCGCCGCGCGCGGTGCGGCGATGTCGGGGCTGTCGGCGGCGAAGTCGAGCCCCGGCGATCCGGCGGCGATGGCCGAACTCGCGCAGTCGCAGGGGGCATTGAACGGCGCGCTCGGCCGGCTGCTCGCGGTGTCGGAGGCCTATCCCGATCTCAAGGCCAACCAAAACATGATGCAGCTCACCGAGGCGCTGACCAGCACCGAAAACAAGGTCGCGTTCGCGCGCCAGGCGTTCAACGATGCGGTGATGGCCTACAACAACCGTCGTGAGGTGTTTCCGTCGAGCGTGGTCGCCGGCATGTTCAATTTCGCCCCGGCCGCGCTGTTGGAGATCTCCGCCGACAAGGCGATCGTGCGCGAGGCGCCGAAGGTCAGTTTCTGAGACGCCGGGACTCGGGACTCGAAAAAAACGTTTGGTCGGCGAAGGGCGCGAAAAAAAGCGCTGCGTTATAAAGACGCCTGCCTACCGAGCATACGAGGATCGCCCGCCTCGGCGTCGTCGGATTGAACTGACGACGTCTTCTGCTTTCCTTCGCGCTCTTCGCGCTCTTCGCGTCATTCGCGGACAACGCTTCTCGAGTTCCAAGTCCCGAGTCCCGGCCCCACGATGAACTTCTTCGAACACCAGGCTGCCGCCCGCCGCTCGTCGACCCGACTGGTCGTGCTGTTGGCGTTGGCGGTGATCGGCATCGTGGTCGCGGTCGATCTCGCGGTGCTGGTCGTGTTCGGTCGCGGCGGCGGTGCCGGCGGGCTGCTGGTGTTTTCGACGCTGGCCACGCTCGCGGTGATCGGTCTCGGCTCGCTGTACCGGATCGCCAGCCTGCGCGGCGGCGGTGAACCGGTGGCGCTGCAGGTGGGCGGCGTGCCGGTGCCCGAAGACACCACCGACCTGTCGCTGCGCCGGCTGCGCAACGTGGTCGAGGAGATCGCGATCGCATCCGGCGTGCCGGTGCCCAAGCTCTACGTGCTCGAACACGAGGCTGCGATCAATGCCTTCGCCGCCGGTTATTCGCCGTCCGACGCGGTGGTCGCGGTGACCCGCGGCGCGCTCGATCGGCTCAATCGCGACGAGCTGCAGGGCGTGGTCGCGCACGAGTTCAGCCATATCCTCAACGGCGACATGCGCCTCAACGTGCGCCTGATCGGCGTGCTGTTCGGCATCCTGATGCTCGGCCTGATCGGTCGCAAGATGCTCTGGGTCGGCGGCGGGCGCGGTAAAAACGGCAACGCGACGCTGGTGGTGGCGCTGATCGCGATCGCGGTCGGCTCGATCGGCCTGTTGTTCGGCCGCATGATCAAGGCCGGCGTCAGCCGCACGCGCGAATCGCTAGCCGATGCGGCGGCGGTGCAGTTCACTCGCCAGACCGCCGGGCTGGCCGGCGCGCTGAAAAAGATTGCCGGTCTCGATGCCGGCGCCAAGCTCACCGAGCGCGGCGATGCCGAGGAGGTCAGCCACATGCTGTTCGGCGACGGCGTCGGGTTCAGCGGGCTGTTTGCCACGCATCCGCCGATGCTCGCGCGTATCCAGGCGCTGGAACCGTCGTTCCGGCCGGCGCAGCTCGCACAGCTGCAGTCGCAGTGGCGCAGCGCACCGCCCGACGGCCTGGACGAAGACGCGCGGCGTGGGCTCGCACCGGCGTCCTTGCCCTTGCCCTCGGCGAGCACGCGGATCAATGTCACGCCACCGATGGTCGCCGCGCAAGTCGCGCAGCCGCAGCCCGACGACTATCGACGCGCCGATGCGATCGTCAGCGCGATCCCCGATGCGTTGCGCGAGCAGGCGCGCCAACGCGACGCGGTGATGCCGCTGCTGCTGGCATTGCTGCTCGATGCCGATGCCGGTGTGCAGCGCAAGCAGCGCGTCGAGATCGCATCGCGGATGGGCGAGGCGACGGCCGCGCGCGCGGTGGAGCTGCGCGGCGAGCTCGCCGACGGCCCCGGATCAAGTCCGGGGCAAGCTCTGCATCCGATCCAGCGCCTGCCGCTCGCCGCACTGGCGTTTCCGGTATTGCGGTTGCGCCCGCGGCCGCAGCTCGACACGTTTCTCGACGTGGTAGCTGCGATGGTCAATGCCGATGGCCGGGTGTCGCTATTCGAATACTGCCTCGGCCGGCTGCTGCAGGTGCAAGTGCGCGAGTCGCTCGATCCGTCGCGGCATGCCGGCATCGGCCGGCGCAAGCCGGGCAACGTCAAGCAGGAGTTTTCGACATTGCTCAGCGTCGTCGCGCAGGCCGGCAACGGCGCTGATCCCGCACAGGCGCAGCGTGCCTATCTCGCCGGCATGCAACGCGTGCTGCCGCGCGATCATCTGCGCTATGCACCGCCGGCCAGCGGCGTGCTCGCGCTAGACGCCGTGTGGGAGCCGCTCGACGCGCTCGATCCGCTGGCCAAGCAGGTGATGGTCGAAGCGCTCACTGCCGCGATCAGCCACGACGGCGGTGTGTCGCTGGCCGAGGCCGAGTTGCTGCGCACGATCTGCGGCGCGCTGCACTGCCCGCTGCCGCCGATGCTGGAGCATGGCTGAGGCGCGTGCTGCCGCTGGCTGCCGGCATTGTCGCGCGGACGGAGCCAACAGAATGTTTTTCAACACCCTGCCAGGCGCGCGTGGATTGGTGACAGTTTGCCGTTGCCATGCCGAGCGTCGTGCGGCATCCACACGCTTGGCCGCGAGATCAACGCGCAACGGACGCCGCGTCGGCAATCCTGTCCACGGTCACCGACGTGCCGCGGATCAAATCCGCTGCGCGCTCGGCGATCATGATGGTCGGCGCGTTGGTATTGCCGCCGGGCAGGGTCGGCATCACCGACGCGTCGATCACGCGCAGGCCATCGACGCCGCGCACGCGCAGTTGCGGATCGACCACCGAGGCGTCATCGCTGCCCATCCGACAGCTGCCGACCGGGTGGTAGACGGTCTCGGCCTTGGCGCGGATGAAGGCGATGAGCTCGTCGTCGCTCAGACCGCTGCGCGCTGGGAAGATTGCCGCACCGCGATACGCGTCGAAGGCCTTCTGCGCGAAGATCGCCAGCGAGAGTTTTGCGCAAGCGACCATCATCTTCAGGTCGAAGCCATCGGGGTCGCCGAGATAGTTGGCTTGGATGCGCGCGGCATCGCTGTAGCGCGCGCTGGCCAGCGCGATGCGGCCGCGGCTGCGCGGACGCAGGAAGCACGCGTGCAGCGTGTAACCGTCGCCTTTCAGGCGATGGCGGCCGTGGTCGTCGAGCATCGCCGGCACAAAATGCAGCTGGATGTCGGCACGGTCGTCGGGCGCGAACGCCGAGCGCGCAAAGCCGCCGGCTTCGGCGATATTGCTGCTGCCAGGGCCGCGATGGCCGCGCAGAAAGTAATCGAAGGCGGTCCTGACCTCGCTGGTGCGGTCGTAGCTTACGCGCTGCGTCGCATGCTGCAGTGTGCAGATGTCGAGGTGGTCCTGCAGGTTGCCGCCAACCTCCGGCGCATTCATCGCGACATCGATACCGAGCGCATGCAGTTGCGCGGCGTCGCCGATGCCCGACAGCATCAGCAGCTGCGGCGAGTTGATTGCGCCGCCGCACAGCAGCACTTCGCGCGTCGCGCGCACCCGCACGTCGCGGCTGCCGTGGCGGTAGGCGACGCCAACCGCGCGACCGCCCTCGATCAGCACGCGCTGCACAAACGCGCCGGTGTGCACGCTCAGGTTGGCGCGCGATGTTGCCGGGTCGAGGTAGGCCACCGCCGACGAACAGCGCGCGCCGTCACGCTGGGTGACCTGGTACAGGCCGACGCCATGCTGGGTTGGGCCGTTGAAATCGGGATTGCGCGCGAGCCCCGCTTGCACGCCGGCGTCGACGAACGCCTGCGACAGCGGATTGACATGGCGCAGGTCGGACACGCTCAGCGGCCCGTCGCCACCGTGCAGCGCGTCGCTGCCGCGGCCATTGCCTTCGCTGCGCTTGAAGTACGGCAGTACGCTGCGCCAGTCCCAGCCGCTCGCACCCTGCGCGGCCCAATCGTCGTAGTCGCCGGGCACGCCGCGGATGTAGCACATCGCATTGATCGAACTCGAACCGCCGAGCACCTTGCCGCGCGGCCACCACAACCGGCGGTTGTCGAGATGCGGTTCGGGGGCGGTGTCGTAGTTCCAGTTGATGCCTTTCTGGCCGACCAGTTTGGCCACGCCGGCCGGCATGTGGATAAACGGATGCCAGTCGCGGCCACCGGCTTCGAGCAGCAGCACGCGCACGTCGCGGTCTTCGCTCAGCCGATTGGCGAGCACGCAGCCGGCCGAGCCGGCACCGACGATCACGTAGTCGTAGACGCAGTTTTTCAAGCGGATAGAGGTCGACATCGCCGCACCTTAGATTTCCCGACTGGAGCATATGCTCTGTGCTGGCGGAGGCCGTCGCCATCGGCTACCGTGCGCCAGACGCGATGCCGCGATCGATATATAGGTGGTCAGCAGTGAACCAGAGCAGCGGCAGAGTGCAAAGCGGCGAGCTGCGCGCGGTGGTGCTGTCGTTTGTGACGTTCTTCTGCGTGCTGGCGGCGTATTACGTGATGCGGCCGGTGCGCGAGCAGTTGTCCGCGGCGGTCGGCTCGACGCAACTGCCGTGGTTTTTTGCCGCAACGTTTGTCGCAACGCTGCTGCTGACGCCGGTGTTTGCGTGGCTGGTGTCGCGCTACCCGCGTCGCGTGGTGATGCCGGTGGTGTACGTGTTCTTCATCGCCTGCCTACTGGCCTTCGTGCCGCTGTTCACCAGCCGCGGCACACTCAGTCCGCGTGCGCTGGGCATCGTGTTCTTCGTCTGGGTCAGCGTGTTCAACCTGTTTGTGGTGTCGGTGTTCTGGAGCTTCATGGCCGACATCTGGACCGACGTGCAGGCGCGCCGGCTGTTTCCGGTGATCGGCGTCGGCGGTACCGCCGGTGCCGTCGTGGGGCCGCTGCTCACGCGCACGCTGGTCGAGGTGATCGGCGTCGCGCCGCTGCTGGTGGTGTCGGCAACACTGCTGAGCGTGGCGCTGGTTTGCGTGGTGCTGCTCGGCCGCTGGGCGCGCGAGCACGGCGAACGCCGCCACGATGCCGGCCACGAGGCCGCGGTCGGCGGCGGCATGTTCGACGGACTCAAGCAGATTTTCGCCAATCCGTTCATGCGCAACATGGCGCTGCTGATGCTGCTCGGCGATGCGATCGGCACGATCGCGTATGTATTGATCACCGACTACTCCGGTGCCACCTTCGCCGATGCGGTGACGCGCACGCGCTTTGCCGCCGATATCGATTTCTTCACCAACAGCCTGCAGGTCGTCGTGCAGCTCACCCTGACGCGCTGGCTGCTGATCCGCAGCGGTGCCGGACCGGTGATCGCGGTGTGGGCGGTGGTCGGCGTCATCGTCTGCCTGGCGATGAGTCTTGCCGGGGATCCTCACGCGCAGGTCATTGGCCCGATGCCATGGGTCGCGCTGGTGCTGATCGTCACCCGCTCGCTGGCCTACGGCATGGTGCAGCCAGCGCGCGAAAGTCTGTTTACCCGCGTGCCGCGCGAGCTCAGGTACAAGGGCAAAAATGCCGTCGATACCGCGGTGTGGCGCGCCGGTGATGTGCTGTCGACGCTGATGATCAACGGCCTGCGCGTGCTCGGCGTCGGCGTGGCCGGATTCGGCGTGCTGGGCGCGGCGGTGCTGGCGACATCGGGCGTGATCGGCTGGCGTCTGGCGCGCCGGGTCGAGGGGCGCGGCGATGCCACTGGCATCAGCGCGACGCCTTGACATGGCGATGACGTTGCCGCGATGGTCGATGCGGCTGCCCGTGTCGGTGAGCATCAGTACCGGTATCCTGCCGATGCGCTTCGGCGCGGTACCGGAAATTTTCGGGCTGACACTGCGCAGCGATGCGCATCCGCCGGCACCGCCCATTCAATTTCAATGAGGAGAATGCGATGACGACGCTTGTATTGGTACTGGTGCTGCTGGTTGCGGCCCTGCATCTGTGGTTTCTGGTACTCGAAATGCTGCTGTGGACAAAACCGATCGGCCTGAAGACGTTTCGCAACACGCCGGAAAAAGCAGAAATCATGCGCGTGCTCGCTGCCAATCAGGGGCTGTACAACGGCTTTCTGGTCGCCGGTCTGGTCTGGTCGGTGATCGCCATGCGCACCGACCTCGCGCTGTTCTTCCTCGGCTGCGTGCTGGTTGCCGGCATCTTTGGTGCGGCAACGGTGAGCCGTCGCCTCTTTTTTGTGCAGGGACTGCCGGCGCTGTTGGGCATTGTCGCGATCGTGCTGGCGCACTGATGCAACAAAGCGGGCCGTCTGCAGGCGTCTGATCAAACACAGCTGCGTCCCGGCAAGCGCCGGGGGCGCGTTTGGTCTTGCGAAGAGTAACTAGCCAGAGCGGTTATGGCTGGGCCAGCGTTGCCGTCGAAAACCGCTGGAATGACGAGCAACGTCTAGTGCTTGGGCGCGCAGTCTCGGTGTTGCCCGCTCACGCTGCCTCGCGCGATCCGTGCCCGCTATCGACGCTCCCGTGAGCGGGCGCGTCGTGCTCGACATCCGGCCGGTCGTAGTAACTCGCCGCACGCAGTTCGTGCGCCGTGAAATCGTCGACCATGATCGTGTCGAGCGTCAGTTCGCGCAGGTCTTCGAGTTGGAGGCGCTCGGCGGCGGTGATCCAGCCTTCCTTGACGCCTTCGTCGAGTTGCGACACGAAGTCCAGCGCCTGGATGTCGCTGTTCTTCAGCGCCTTCTGGAACTTGCGCTCGACCGGTTCGGCGGCGATCGCACGCGCCAAATAGCTGTCGATGCGACCAGCCGGGTTGTTGGCGCACGGGGTGACAAACACGCCGCTGGCGAGACGGTCGCGCGCCTCGTTGGGCACCATCAGCAGCGATGCGGCGCGGTGGCCGAGACGGTCGCTCGGGGCCTGTGCGCGACGCCCGAACGGAAACACCAGCAGCCACAGCAGCCAGCCGACCGGACGGATCGGGAAGTTGCGCAGCGCCGCCGACAGCGCTAGCTCGGTCTTGTGCGTGGCTGAATGGAATGCCCACGCCAGCAGCGGCTGGTCGGCGACCGGTGCGTCTTCGTCGTGGTAACGCTTGAGCATCGCGCTGGTGATGTAGAGATTGCTGAGCACGTCGCCGAGACGGCCGGACAGCGACTCCTTGAACTTGAGCTTGCCGCCGAGCAACAGCATCGACACGTCGGCGACCAGCGCGAGGTTGGCGGAGTAGCGGTCGAGCTTGCGAAAGAAGCGGCGCGTATAGGCGTCGCCGGGCGCGGTGCCGATGCGCGCTGCGGTCAAGCCGAACCACAGCGAGCGTACCGCGTTGGAGATCGCGAAACCGATGTGGCCAAACAGATTGCGATCGAACTCCTCGAGGCCGGCGCGCCGGTCGGGGTTCTGCGCGGCCTTCATTTCCTTCAGTACCCACGGATGGCAGAGGATCGCGCCCTGGCCGAAGATCAGCAGGCTGCGGGTCATGATGTTGGCACCCTCGACGGTTACGCCGATCGGCGAGGCCTGCCAGTTGCGGCCGGCGAAATTGCGCGGGCCGAGGATGATGCCCTTGCCGCCGAGCACATCCATCACGTCGCTGATGACCTGGCAGCTCATCGTCGTGCAGTGGTATTTGGCGATCGCCGAGGGCACCGCCGGCTTCTCGCCGCGGTCGACGGCCATCGCGGTGGCTTGCGACACCGCGCTAATCGCATAGGCGTTGCCGGCGATGCGCGCGAGCGCCTCTTCGACGCCTTCGAAGCGGCCGATCGACAGCCCAAACTGCTTGCGGATGCGCGCGTACGCGCCGGTCGCGACCGCGCCGAGCTTGGCGCCGCCGCTGGCGGTGGATGGCAGGCTGATCGCACGGCCCACCGACAGGCATTCGTTCAGCATCTGCCAGCCCTTGCCGGCGCAGTCTGCGCCGCCGATCAGCTGCGACAGCGGCACAAACACCTCGCGGCCGTGGATGGGACCGTTCTGGAACGGCGAATTGAGTGCGAAATGGCGGCGGCCGATGTTGACGCCGGCGGTATCGCGCGGCACCAGGGCGATGGTGATGCCGAGGTCGCTGATGTCGCCGATCAGCTTGTCCGGGTCGTACAGACGGAAGGCGAGGCCGATGATCGTCGCGACCGGCGCGAGGGTGATGTAGCGCTTGTCGAAGGTGAGTTTGACGCCGAGCACGCTGGCACCGTTCCATTCGCCCTGGCAGACGATGCCGTAGTCGGGGATGGAGGTGGCATCGGAGCCGGCAAACGGCCCGGTCAGGCCGAAGCACGGCACCTCGCGGCCGTCGGCGAGGCGCGGCAGATAGTGGTCCTTCTGCTCCTGGGTTCCGTAGTGCATCAGCAGCTCGCCGGGGCCGAGCGAGTTGGGCACGCCGATCGTCGTGCTGACCACACTGGAGATCGACGCCACCTTCTGGATCACCTTGTGATGTGCGAGCGCCGAAAAGCCGAGACCGCCGTATGCCTCGGG
>JBOHYD010000101.1:0-2806 GCA_050737635.1 Luteimonas sp.
CTGCAGCATCCCTTGTCACGACCAGTTTCGACCTGACGAAGAGTTCGGCGAAGCTGCCCGCCACGAAGATGTACAGATAAAGGACGCCGCAGATCCTCGCGTACAGTTGCGGTGAGAACTTGGCGGCCTGCTGAGTCATGTGTAACCGTCTGGTCCCGACATCTACCGCTCGCCTAGGCATTCGCGTCACGTACGCGCCTGGTTACCCACAGGAGCGGTGCGATGGCGAATCGAGCGGAGAAGCGGGCGATCTGGTGCGAGCGTGTGCAGGCATTCGAGGCGAGCGGGCTGACCCGGCGCGCGTTCTGCGCCGCGCGCGGGTTGAATGCCCACACGCTGGACAGCTGGCGGCGGCGGCTGCGTAGCGAAGCGGCGGTCACCCCGAACGGGAGCAAGCGCGTCCGCACCACTGCTGCGGTGAGCGCAAAGCGAGTGGCCTCGGCGACTTTTGTCGCGTTGCGGGTGCGTGGAGCCACGGCGAGCCCGGCGCCCGCAGTGACGAGCGCAGTGGAGCGCGCCGCGCTGTCGTTGCATTGCGGCGGCGTACGTCTGGATCTGCCCCGCGACCTCGACGCAAGTTGGGTCGCGACGCTGCTGCGAGGGCTGCGCTGATGCTGCGGCCGGTGACGTGGTGGATTGCCGTGGCACCGATCGACCTGCGCTGTGGGATCGATCGACTGCTGGTATTGGTGCAGACGCTGAGCGGTCGCGATGCCTTCGATGCCGCGGCCTACGTGTTCCGCAATCGGGCCGGAAATCGGATCAAGCTGCTGCTGGTCGACGCGACCGGCGTGTGGCTGTGCGTGCGTCGCTTGCATGAGGGACGCTTCATCGGACCGCGCGCGGGCGATGCATTTTGCGAGTTGACTGCCGAGCAATTCGGCTGGTTGTGCGCGGGTGTGGATTGGCAGCGATTGAGTGCGCAAAAAGTATTTGCGCGTATGGTGTAATCGGGTACGCTCGAGTCATGGATCTCGCGCAGCTTTCGACCATCACCGACGCGGATGTATTGCGCGCGATGGTGGTCGAAAAGCTGGGCGAGATCGCGGCGCGCGATCGCGCCATCGTCTACAAGGACTGCAAGATCGCGGTGCTGACCGCGGAGATCGCGCGGTTGCGGCGGGTGCAGTTCGCCGCGCGTTCCGAGCGCATGGACCCGGAGCAGCGCGCACTGTTCGACGAGAGCATGGCGGCGGACATCGCAGCAGTCGAGGCCGAGCTGGCCGAGCTGCGCACCGAGAAGGCCGCGACGGCGCCTGCGGTGCCGCGGGTTCAGCCCAAGCGCCGGCCGCTGCCGCCGGAACTGCCGCGGATCGAGACCCGCCACGAGCCCAAGTCCTGCGAATGCGCGCAATGCGGCGCTGCGCTGGTTGAGATCGGCGAACAGGTCAGCGAGAAGCTCGATTGCAAGCCGCTGGAGTTCTTCGTGCGGCGCGAGGTGTATCCGCAATACGCCTGCCGTCGCTGCGAGACCATCACCGCCGAGCCGGTGGCGCCGAGCATCATCGATCGCGGCCAGGCGGCGCCGGGCCTGATCGCGCAGGTCGCGATCGCCAAGTACGTCGATCACTTGCCGCTGTACCGACAGGAAGCGATCTACGCGCGCAGCGGCGTCGAGCTGAGCCGCTCGACCCTGGCCGAATGGATCGGCGCTTGCGGTGTCGCGCTGCAGCCGCTGGCCGATGCGTTGCGTGCGCAGTTGCTGAGTCATCCGGTGCTGCACGCCGACGAGACTCCGGTCGCGCTGCTCGATCCGGGCGCGGGCAAGACCCATCGCGCGTATCTGTTCGCCTACCGCACGGCGACAGCACAGCCGATCGTGCTGTTCGAATTTTGCCGCACGCGCAGCGGCGAGCACGCCAAGCGCTTCCTCGGCGACTATCGCGGCGCATTGCTGGTCGACGACTTCGCCGGCTACAAGGCGCTGTTCGCCAATCGGGTTACGGAGTTGGGCTGCTGGGCGCATGCGCGCAGAAAGTACGTCGATCTGCACAAGGCCAGCGGCAGCGCGATTGCACAGGAAGCGATCGCGCGCATCGGCGCGCTGTACGCGATCGAGGCGCAAATCCGCGATCTCGACGACCACGCACGCTGCGCCTATCGGCAACGCCACGCCGTACCGCGCCTGCGCGAGATCAAAGAGTGGCTCGACGAGCTGCGGCCCAAGGTTGCCGGCAACAGCGGCACTGCGAAAGCCATCGACTACACGCTCAAGCGTTGGGCCGCATTGACCCGTTACGTCGACGACGGCCGCTACCCGATCGACAACAATCCGATCGAGAACGCGATCCGTCCGGTAGCTCTTGGTCGCAAGAATTGGTTATTTGCAGGCTCCGAGCCTGCTGGCCGGCGTGCGGCAGCGATCATGAGCCTGCTCGCGACGGCGAAGGCCAACAGCCACGATCCGCACGCATGGCTGACCGACGTGCTCACGCGGCTGCCGACGACGCGTGACCGCGATATCGGCGACCTTTTGCCGCATACCTGGAAGCCGGTGGGCTGATCGCTACACCTGCGCGACGATCTGCGCGAGGTGTCGCCAGCAGACGCTTACCCTAATGTCGCCATTGGTGCCATCAGCGCGCGCGGTGCCTTCCGGCCCTTGGCCCTTTGTTCCGTTTGAAGCCGTGCTGCCGACGTAAATGGTTTCGCCGTTCGCTCCGGTCGACTTGGTGTAACCGCAGCGCGGAAAACGCTGTCCGGCGCGATGATCAGTTGATTTCCGCTCGCGATGGCGAGCCGATGCCGCGGTGGTGCGGTTCCTGGGAGCCTCAGATGGCGAGGACGTCGAACGTACGCATTCAGG
>JBOHYD010000102.1:0-3034 GCA_050737635.1 Luteimonas sp.
ACTCACCTCGATGCTCCTGCACCATCCGCACCGCACGTTCACGTACTTCTGGGGAAAACTTGTTCGACTTGTTCATGGCTTCATCTTCTCAAGAGTTGAAGCCTCCTCAAATCCCGGGGCGGTTCACTATCCAACGGTTGAATAGATCACATTTTTATTATTTGATTGCATTTTCGATGTCAATTGCGACCATGCATATGCTTTAATTTCCTATCCGCTGGTTGACCGAAGCGGATGAGACGCAGCGATGAGGCCGGTTGGTTTGGATAAGCATTCGCCAAACCAGCGGCTTGCCATACAGATAGGGCCGGGTCAGCCAGGTTTATTCGCGTCAATTGTTAAATATCAGTGGCGCTCTGCGCCAACCATCAACCCCGTGAGGCACTAGGATAATGCGTACATCAAAACTGCTACTCGGCACCATGCTCGGACTATGCTTCGTTTCGTCCGCGAATGCCGCAAGTTTTTCTCCAATTAATACAGAGTTCGCTCTTACTGGTGGCATTTCGCTGACAGGCGCTAGTGGTGGCTCTACATTACTTTGCTCGATGAACTTAGTCGGGACGACAGATAGCGCTGGCACAGCGACGATCACTGCCGGTAGCATCGCTGGTGCTGACCTGTGCACGAGCTACAGAGTTACCAGCTTTCCCTGGACCATATCGGCCGCGGATGCCGGTAACATTAGACTGGACGAGTTCTTCATCATTCCCCCGTTCCCGCTGGCTCCCCTTCTTTTCGACAATAAGATTGTCGCCTATGACAGCGGCACCTTCACGATCCCAAGCTTCCGGGTCGACTTTGACTCGCCTGCTTTCCCCGGGCTCGATTTTGATGCGATTTATAGTCTGACTTTGGACACGACGCCAGTTCTTACCATCGTCCCTTGAGTTTGATGCCGGCCTCAACTCCTAATGCCAGTGTTTGATAGAGGTATCCGGAGGACGGAGACGAGCCGCAGCAGGTTGCTGTAGCGAATCTTTGGTAAAGCACAGAAACTCCTCCGTATGAACATGATTGTGGCCGCAGATGTTTGCGGCCACAGCCATATGGGGCATTGGTTCGCACGTCAAAAGCGGCTGTCAATGGCGTGTATTGTCCAGTGACGCCGTCGTGCTGCTAGTCTTGCGCGGTCCGCCACGGGCTAGTGGGCGGACGGTCGTCAACGCCGCAGGGAGAATGCGATGGCCAGCAGCGCAGCGGATAGCAGCGAGCGTGCGCCGCCACGCGCAGCGTGGACCGAGCGCGCCGGCGATGCGCTGATCGGCCGCATCCACTGGCAGCCGCCACGCTGGTTTGCGGCCTTGCGCGCCAGCCTGCGGGTGTCTCCGATGCACTGGCTGAGCGGCGCGTTCGTGGCGGTCGCTGCGCTGCTGTGGTGGCATTCGCGGCCCGAACCGGTGATTGCGCCCGGCGCGCTCACCGTTGAACTCACCGCGCCCGCGCGCACCGACTACACCCAAACCCCGCCCAAACTCGCGCCGCTGCGGCTGCGGTTTTCCGGCTCGGCCGCGCCGCTGGAGGCGGTCGGCAAGGTGCCCGACGGCATTGAGATGACGCCCGCGCAGCCTGGTGCCTGGCAATGGACCGACGACCGCACGCTGGTGTTCACGCCAGCCAAGGACTGGCCGGTCGGCACCGAGTACACGGTGCGCATCGACGCCGCGACAGCGATCGCGCCCGGCGTGCCCCTGGTCCAGCACACGTGGACGTTCGGCAGCGCGGCCTTCGCGGCTACCCTCGACAGCGCCGAGTTTTATCAGGATCCGGAAGACCCCGCGCTCAAGAAGGCCGTCTACGCGCTGACGTTCTCGCATCCGGTCGACTCAGCGTCGCTCGAAACACGCATCGCCTTCACCTACACCGACGGCGCCGGCCGCGCACTCCCCGCGCCAGCCAGCAGCTTTGTCTACGACGAACGCCGGCTCAAGGCCTGGGTGCATTCCGCACCGCTCGTCTTGCCCGACAACGGCGGCAAGCTGAAGCTCGAAATCGCCGCCGGCATCAGTAGCACGCTCGGCGGCAAGGGCAACGCCGACAAACTCAATGCCGTCGTCGCGCTGCCGTCGCTGTACAACGTCAGCGTCAGCGCGATCACCCCGACCCTGGTCGACAACGACCGCTACGAGCCTGAGCAGGTGCTGGTGGTGGAGTTCAATCAAGCGCTGCGCGACGCCGACGTGTCGCGCGCGGCGCAGGCGTGGCTGCTGCCCGCCGACAATCCGCGCACGCCGGCCAACCTGCGCAACGGCGCCTATGCGTGGTCGCAGTCCGACATCGACGACGCCGTGCTGAACGCGTCGCCGCCGGTTGTGCTGAGGCCGTCGCCGGCCGAGCGCGAGTTTGTCGAGACCCACAGCTTCAAGTATTCGGCGCCGCCCAACCGCTATCTGTATGTGCGCATCGCCAAGGGGCTCAAATCCTTCGGCGGTTTCCTGCTCGGCGAGCCGGCAACCGGCATCGCGCAGGTGCCGGCCTATCCTGAGTTGCTGCGTTTCGTCGGTGACGGCGCGCTGTTGTCGCTGAAGGGCGAGCGCCGGGTCAGCATCGCCGCGCGCAACGTGCCCGGCCTGCGCCTGGAAGTCGCGCGTGTGCTGCCCGGTGCGCTGCACCAGCTGGTGCAGAACAGCGATGGCAACTACGCCAATCCGAGTTTCTATGCACTGTCCGAGGACAGCCTGGTCGAGCGCGAAGAAACGCGGCTGACCTTCGCCCGCGGCGACCCCACACGCGCTCATTACGAAGGCGTCGACCTCGGCAGGTTCCTTGGCGACGGCCGTCGCGGGGTGTTTCTGCTGAGCCTGCGCCGGCTCGACGCCGACGACGCCAAAAAACCCGCGCAGCAGACGCTGAAGGAAGGCAGTGGCGAGGAGACCGACAGGCGGCTGGTGGTGCTCACCGATCTCGGCGTGCTGGTCAAGCGCGCGCTCGACGGCAGCCGCGACGTGTTTGTGCAGTCGATCGCCGACGGCACGCCGGTGAATGGCGCGCGCGTGCGCGCGATCGCGCGCAACGGCGAAACCCTGGTGTCGGC
>JBOHYD010000103.1:0-4942 GCA_050737635.1 Luteimonas sp.
AGCCCGGCGCCGGCGTCTGCCGCTGCGGCGACCCCGGCCCCGGCCACCGCGCCTGCCGTCGCGCCCGGCAAAGAAGGAGCCGCGTCGTGAGCAAGAAGATGTCGCTCAGGGAGCTCGACTTCAACAACGCCGGTGCCTGGCCGCGCGAGTTCAAGATCGGTTTCTACGTGCTGCTGGGCCTGCTGACCTTCGGCCTGCTGTGGTGGCTGCTGACCCGCGACAAGGGCAATGCCCTCCAGGGTCTGGAGCAAACCGAAAGCACGCTGCGCGCGGAGTACGAAACCAAACAGGGGCGCGCCGCCAATCTCGAGCCGCTCAAACAGCAGCTCGTGCAGATGGAACAGCAACTGCAGCAGATGTTGCGCCAGTTGCCCAGCCGCACCGAGATGCCGGACCTGATCGTCGATATCTCGCAGACCGCGCTCGCCACCGGCATCCAGAACGAGCTCTTCCAGCCCGGTCCGGAAACGCCCAAGGAGTTCTACGCCGAGAAGCCGATCGCGCTGAAGATGGTTGGCACCTACCACCAGTTCGGCGCATTCGTCAGCGGCGTCGCGTCGCTGCCGCGCGTGGTGATCATGACCATGCACGACATCTCGCTGCGGCCCAGGAATGCCGACAAGGATCCGAGCGCGGTGCTCGGCCCCAACGCAAGCTTGGAGCTTGCCGGCACCGTGAAAACGTATCGCTACCTCGACGAAGAAGAAGCCGCCGCGCAGCAGAAAGCGGCCGCGGCCGCCGGCGCGCCGCCACCGACCGCCGGAGGAGCGCCCTGAGATGGCCATGTCGACCACAGCAACTCGCGGCCTGATCGCGATCGGCATGACGCTTGCGCTCGCGGCCTGCGGGCGCGGCGTCACCAGCGAGCCCGGCGACGCGCCCAATCTCGAAGAATGGGCCGCCAACGTCCGCGCCAAGCCCGCACCGGCGCTCGACCCGCTGCCGGTGATGCAACAGTTCGAGACCTTCGAGTACGCGGCCCAAGGCTTGCGCGACCCGTTCAGCGACGCGTTCACCTCGGACGACGGTGGCGGCAACGGGCCGCGGCCGGACTCCAACCGCCGCAAGCAGACGCTGGAGCAATTTCCGCTCGACAGCCTCGACATGGTCGGCACGCTGGGCACCGGCAGCAGCACCGTGGCGCTGGTGATGGCGCCGGACAAGGTGACCTACCGGATCCAGCCGGGCGTGTACATGGGACAGAACGACGGCCGGGTGACCGCCGTGACGCAAGACAGAATCGAACTCGTCGAACTTGTGCCCGATGGCGCGGGCGGCTGGCTGGAAAGGCCGGCGTCGGTTGCGCTCGAAGATCATTGATTAGGGGAAGCCATGATGACCGTCAGCAACGCTAAATGCCCGCAGCCGAACCGGCGCGCGCCGCCGCTTGGTGCCGGCGTGATCGGTCTCGCGGTGGGGTTGGTCTGCGCCTTGGGCGTAGTCCAGGCCGCCGCATCGACGTCTCTGCTCGCGATGGCGCAGGCAGCGATGATTGCGGTCGATCCGGCCAAGCAGTCGCCGTCGGCAGTGACGGTGACCAGCATCGACTTCAAACGCGGCGACGGCGGTTCCGGCAAGCTGATCGTGCGCTTCAGCGGTGACGGCGCGCTGCCCGACCTGCGCACCCAGGGTGCCAGCGTCGTGGTCAAGGTCGGCAACGCCATCCTGCCGGCCAACCTGCAGCGACCGCTCAACGTCACCGACTTCGCCACGCCGGTGCAGCGCATCGAACCCAGCCAAACCGCCAGCGGCTCGCAGCTGGTGCTGAGCACGCAAGGCGGGTTCGAATCGCTGGCCTACCAGAGCGGTCGCGACTACATCGTCGAGATCGTGCCGCGCACTGCCGCACCCGCGCGTGCGGTCGGCGCGGTCAAGGCCCCGACCGGCGCGGTCGAGAACAGCGCCGAAGGCGTGATGCGCACCTACAGCGGCCGACCGGTGACGTTCAACTTCCAGGACGTGCCGGTGCGCACCGTGCTGCAGCTGATCGCCGAGGAGTCCAATCTCAACATCGTCGCCAGCGACAGCGTGCAGGGCAATGTCACCCTGCGCCTGATCAATGTGCCGTGGGATCAGGCCTTGGACATCGTGCTGCAGGCCAAGTCGCTCGACCAGCGCCGCAGCGGCAATGTGGTCTGGGTGGCCCCACAGACCGAGATCGCCAAGTTCGAGCAGGACAAGGCCGACGCCCGCCTGGCGATCGAAAACCGCGCCGAGCAGGTCACCGAATACATCCCGGTCAATTACGCCAACGCCGAGGACATCGCCAAGCTGCTCACCGACGAGAGCAAGACCAGCAGCGGCGGTGGCGGCGCGGCCGGCGGCGGCGGCGCGCAGCAGAACCGCGGCTTCCTGTCGCCGCGCGGCAGCCTCAGTTTCGATCGCCGCACTAACACCTTGCTGGTGATCGACATCGCGCAGCGCGTCAACGACATCAAAAACCTGGTCAGCAAGCTCGATCGCCCGGTCGATCAGGTGGTGATCGAGGCGCGGATCGTGATCGCGACCGAATCCTTTGCGCGCGAGCTCGGCGCACGGTTTGGCGTCAGTGGCCGAAAGGATGACGCCTATTTCAGCGGCAATCTCGAGGCGAACAATGCCAACCGCAATTCCCAGGTCACTGCGGATGTGGCCAATCAGACTGCGCAGAACCAGTACAACAGCGCGCTCGAGGCCTACGAGCGTGGTGGCCGACAGGGCGCTGCGCCGGTGTTGCCGGTATCTCTCGGGCCGACGTTGACCCGCGGCCTTAATTTCAATCTGCCGGCCGCGAGCCAGGGCGCGGGCGCACTGGCCTTGTCGATCATCAACGCCGGCTACCTGCTCGACATCGAACTGTCCGCGCTGCAGACCGAAGGCCGCGGTGAAGTGATCTCCAACCCGCGCGTGGTCACCAGCAACCAGAAGGAGGCGGTGATCCGCCAGGGCCGCGAGATCGGCTATCTGACGGTCACCGGCGGCCAGAGCAACAACGTGCCGACCGTGCAGTTCAAGGACGCGTTCCTCGAACTCAAGGTCACCCCGACGATCACCAACGACGGTCGCGTGTTCCTCAACATGGCGGTCAAGAAGGACGAGCAGGACGGTACCGTCGATCTCGGTGCCTTCGGCTCGGTGCCGACCATCGCCAAGCGCGAGGTCAACACCGCGGTGCTCGTCGATGACGGCCAGACGGTGGTGATCGGCGGCGTCTACGAGTTCAACGACCGCACCGACGTGTCGAAGATTCCGTTCCTCGGCGACATTCCGTTTCTAGGTCGTCTGTTCAAGAACACCAACCGCAGCAAGCAGAAGGCCGAATTGCTGGTGTTTGTGACGCCCAAGGTGCTGGTGGTCAAGCAGCGCAACTGACCGGCTGCCCGAGATCGGACACGGCAACGGCAGCTTCGGATCCCGTTGCCGTTTCAGGACGTGAACCGATCGCGGAGTGAACATCGGCGCAGACAGCGCCACGTCTCGCTAATGGTCATGCGCAACGCGCCGCCAGCGCGTGAGCATCGGAACCAAGCCATCGCGGATCGGTCAAACTGAGCCCGACGCCGAGCGGGCGTCGTCGTCTGGCCCACCATGGATACTTCCGCCCCCGCCGGCAGCGTTTCCCGCCTGCATGACGTCTTCCACGCGCTGCGCGATGCGCTGTCGGCCGAGATCGTCGGTCAGGCGGCGCTGGTCGAGCGGCTGCTGATCGCGCTGCTCGCCGACGGCCACCTGCTGGTCGAAGGCGCGCCAGGGCTTGCCAAGACCACCGCGATCCGCGCGCTGTCGTCGCGCATCGACGCCGACTTCGCGCGCGTGCAATTCACCCCCGACCTGCTGCCGGCTGATCTCACCGGTACCGAGGTCTGGCGGCCGCAGGACGGCCGCTTCGAGTTCATGCCCGGGCCGATCTTCCATTCGCTGCTGCTCGCCGACGAGATCAATCGCGCACCGGCCAAGGTGCAGTCGGCGCTGCTGGAGGCGATGGGCGAGCGTCAGGTCACCGTCGGCCGGCAGACCTATGCGCTGCCGCCGCTGTTTTTGGTGATGGCGACGCAGAACCCGATCGAGCAGGAGGGCACGTTCCCATTGCCCGAGGCGCAACTCGACCGGTTTTTGATGCATGTGCGCATCGGCTATCCGCAGGCTGGGGCCGAGGCCGAGATCCTGCGCCTGGTGCGCGAACGCGCGCGATCGAGCGCGCAGCCCTCGCGCGTGCCGCCGGTCGCGCGCATCGCGCAGGCCGATGTGTTTGCCGCGCGCAACGCGGTGCTCGACCTGCATCTGGCCGCGCAAGTCGAGCGCTACCTGATCGAACTGGTGCTCGCCTCGCGCGACGCCGGGCGCTACGACGCCGATCTCGCCCGGCGGATCGGCTGGGGCGCGAGCCCGCGCGGCTCGATCGCGCTGGAGCGCTGCGCGCGCGCGCGGGCGTGGCTGGCCGGCCGCGATTTCGTCACCCCCGACGACGTCCGCGCGATCGCGCCCGACGTGCTGCGCCACCGCGTGCTGCCAAGCTACGAGGCGACCGCCGAGGGCTGGGACGGCGAGCGGCTGGTGCAGGCGTTGCTGGATGTGGTGCCGCTGCCTTGAGGGCCGGGAGATGGAAGGCCGGAGACGAGGGGGGAGAGCGCACGCTCACAGCTCAAGCGTTTCCGGCGTCTCGCCGGCTGAATAGAGTCAGCGCGCTGACGTTTTCCCGCTTTCACTTGCGCGCTGAAGGAATGGAGCGGTTGTCCGCGAAGGACGCGAAGCGCGCGAAAACAACTAGAAAAATAGCAAGGATTGGCGACACGGCATTTGCTTGTCGATCTGGTTCGGCTGCCAAGCCATCGATCTACGGACACTACGTCTCCAAGGCATTTCCTTCGCGCCTTTCGTGTTCTTCGCGGACATCGTCTGCTTTGCGTGCGCGGTGCGTCCATGTCTGAATCATCGACTCGCTCCGATGGCATCGTCCCCACCC
>JBOHYD010000104.1:0-1583 GCA_050737635.1 Luteimonas sp.
CGGCGCGCCTCCACCAAGCACTCGCTGCGTGCGCGGCGCAAGGTGGCGGCATGGAACGATGACTTCCTCGCCAGCCTCGTCACTTCATGAAGGCGCTGTTCACCCGATTGCCCTGCCGGCGCTTGCCTTTGCTCTCGACCTCGGCGCGCGCTGCCCTCATCCTCCCTGTTCCCCACTCCCGACTTCCCACTCCCAAATCCATGACCACCTACTCTGCCCCCCTCGCCGACATCCGTTTCGCGCTGTACGACGTGCTCGGCGTCGAGGCGCTGTTCGCGCAGCTCGGCTTCACCGAGGCCACGCGCGACATCCTCGATGCCGTGCTCGACGAGTCCGCGCGCTTCACCGAAACCGTGCTCGCGCCGCTCAACCGCGTCGGCGACGAGATCGGCTGCCACTTCGACAAGGCCAGCGGCGAGGTGACCACGCCACCGGGCTTCAAGCAGGCGTATGCGCAGTTTGTCGACGGCGGCTGGTCGGGACTGGTGTCGCCGGTGGCCTTCGGCGGCCAGGGCCTGCCGCACCTCGCCGGCCTGCCGCTGAAGGAAATGATCGACGCCGCCAACCTCGCCTGGGGCAACTTCCCGCTGCTCTCCCACGGCGCCACCGAGGCGCTGCTGCACCACGGCGAGGCGTGGCAGCAGCAGGTGTTTCTGAAGCCGCTGATCGAAGGCCGCTGGACCGGCACGATGTGCCTGACCGAGTCGCACTGCGGCA
Organism: Luteimonas sp.; assembly: GCA_050737635.1. Lineage (GTDB taxonomy): Bacteria > Pseudomonadota > Gammaproteobacteria > Xanthomonadales > Xanthomonadaceae > Luteimonas. The sequence goes on from JBOHYD010000104.1 coordinate 718, forward strand.
CCGATCTCGGCCTGCTCAAGACCAGGGCGGTGCCCAACGACGACGGCAGCTTTGCGCTCAGCGGCACCAAGATCTTCATCACCGCCGGCGAGCACGACTTTACCGACAACATCGTGCATCTGGTGCTCGCCCGCCTGCCCGACGCGCCGGCCGGCAGCAAGGGCATCTCGATGTTCATCGTGCCCAAGCTGCGCGTCGCGCGCGACGGCAGCATCGGTGAGCGCAACGGCGTCCGCTGCGGCGCGATCGAGCACAAGATGGGCATCCACGGCTCGGCGACCTGCGTGCTCAACCTCGACGCCGCACAGGGCTATCTGATCGGCGAGCCGCACAAGGGCCTGGCGGCGATGTTCACGATGATGAATACCGCACGGCTCACGGTCGGCCTGCAGGGCCTCGGCCTCGCCGATCGCGCGTATCAAAACGCACTGCGCTATGCGCGCGACCGCCTGCAGATGCGCGCGCTGTCGGGTGCCAAGTTCCCCGACAAGCCGGCCGACCCGATCATCGTTCACCCCGACGTGCGCCGCATGCTGCTCACCCAGAAAGCGCTGATCGAAGGCGGTCGCCTACTCGGCTACCACAGCGCGTCGCTGGTCGACGCCACCGCGCATGCGTCGAGCGAGGATGCGCGCAAACACGCCGACGCATTGCTCGGTTTTCTCACCCCCATCGTCAAGGCTTGTCTGACCGAGTGGGGCGTCGAATGCACCTACCACGCGCAGCAGTGTTACGGCGGCCACGGCTATATCCACGAGCACGGCATGGAGCAGCTCGCGCGCGACGCGCGCATCACCACCCTGTACGAGGGCACCACCGGTATCCAAGCGCTCGACCTGCTGGGCCGCAAGGTCATCCAGCAGCAG
>JBOHYD010000105.1:0-1747 GCA_050737635.1 Luteimonas sp.
GGTGATGCTGCTGTCGCCATAGCGGTCGGTCAACGTGGCCGCGAGCGTAGCGCCGTACAGCCGCTGCAGCAGCGGCGGGGCCGCCACCCGGCAGTACACGCGGTACCCGGCGCCGGCAAACTCGGCACGGGTCTGCTCGGTCAACGCCAGAACGTCCAAGGCACGTAGCCGCAAGCGCGCTCCGGCATCGTTGAGCGTCAGGCCTTTGCCGACCCGGTCGAACAAGGCCGTGCGCAACTCACCCTCCAAGCGCTGGATCGCGCGGGAGACCGCCGACGGGGTCACGTGGCACGCCTCGGCGGCGACCACCAGACTGCCGGGCTGGGCGGCGGCCACGAACAGACGCAGGTCGCTCAGGGTCATCAGGGTCACTTGTTGTCTATATCGCAATGATGGTGACGATATATCGCTTGTAACGCAATATATCTCGACCTGAAGCTAAGCTGCCTACTGGCATCCGCCCCGTCAATGAACCCACTCGCACATCAACCATGGATTTATCATCGCCATCGAGGTGGCCCGGTCATCGATACGCTGGTGCCGCTGATCGGTCGTCGCGCGCAACGGTCTGCCGGCGACCATCGCGGCAAGCCGGTGACGCCATGAGCCCGGCTATGATCCATCTCCCGGCATCCAAACGCGCCGGCTATCGTCGCTGCTTCAAGTCCCTCGTCATGTGGGCCTTGAGCGCCGCCTGGTGCATGACGGCAACCGCCGAACCGCGTGTCGGCGTTCATGGCATGGTGCTGTTTGGCGGGCACGACGGACTCTACGGCTATCACTTGGCGATGTTCCACGCGCCCCACGATCGCCAGGTGTTGGTCCGACTGCGCGCCACGGATCCCGTCTTGGACCGTCAACTGCGCAAAGCGCTGGCCGCACGGCCAAGCCTATGGACGCTGGCCCCGCAATCGTTCGACCTGGATCGGCTGGCTCCCGGCGCGGCGCTACCGCTGCGCGAATTTACCGCCGATGTCGTCTCCGGCCATTTCGAGCGCGGCGGTGATACCGCTCATACGCGCGTGACGCTGCGCGTGGAAAAGGTCTTGATGTTTCGCCCGCTCGCGCCGACGTTGGGCCCGCCGCAGACATTGCGCTACGACGTCGTCGGCGAAGGTGAAGAGCGTTTCCTCGTAAAACGTATCGAGCGCCGCCCGGATTTCGACCAGATCGTGGCTTTCCGCACCCGCTCGCGCGACGACGCTGCCATGCTGTCGGTCGTCGCGCAGGCGCTGCGCCCGGCCACGACTAAGCAACTCGCCAGTGCTCTCCAGGCCCAATCCGGCCTGCAACCCACGCGCTGGACCAGCGTGTACCACGATGCCGCGGATTTGCAATGACGACGCGACTGACGGGGGTTCTACCCCGTTGATGCGAACACATCCAAGAAGGCCCAACCTGGGTCAAAAGGCGTGTCATGTCCAAGCGAAGAACGTTCAGCGAAGAGTTCAAGCGTGAGGCCGTCGAGCTGACCGGTCAGCCCGGCGTCACCATCAGTCAAGTCGGCCGGGACATCGGTGTTGGGGCCGGCCTGTTGGGTCGGTGGCGGCGCGAGATGATCTTGCCCCTCAATCTCGGACACTCGTCTAAGAATCTGTTTAAAATCTTCTGAGTAACAGGGCCAAAAAGGCGAGGTGGATGAATTGTAGGCTGGTGTTGAGCTTACGCTCGCAGTTCTTCCATAAGCGCCGGCATTTCTCCAGCCAGCCAAAGGAGCGCTCCACCACCCAGCGCTGCGGCATGACGA
>JBOHYD010000106.1:0-1726 GCA_050737635.1 Luteimonas sp.
CGGCACAACTGATGCACGACCCGGCCGTCCGGCGCGCCTATCTCGGCGCCGTTGCTGCGTGAGGCACGGCCACGCCGGACCGATGTTCCATTCATCGACTTTCGAGGCAAGGTGATGTCCAACGTCAATCTCTCAATCGGCGGGCAGGCCTGCCCGGCCGCCAGCGGCGCCACCTTCGAGCGCCGCAACCCGCTCGACGACACCGTCGCTTCGCGCGCTGCCGCGGCCACCCCGGCCGATGCCGTGCGTGCCGCACAAGCCGCGCAGGCCGCGTTTGTGTCATGGAGCGAAACCGGCCCGGGCGAGCGCCGCGCGCTGCTGCTGAAAGCAGCGCAGGTGCTCGAATCCAAGAACGAGGCGTTTGTCGCGGCGATGGCCGCCGAGACCGGGGCTTCGTCGCAGTGGGCCGGCTTCAACGTGCACCTGTCGGCCGGTTTGCTGCAGGAAGCTGCCGCCCTGACCACGCAGATCACCGGCGAGGTCATTCCCTCGGACGTGCCCGGAAGCCTGGCGATGGCCATCCGGCAGCCTGCCGGGGTGGTGCTGAGCATGGCGCCCTGGAACGCGCCGGTGATCCTCGCCGTGCGCGCCATCGCCACCCCGCTGGCGTGCGGCAACACCGTGATCCTGAAGGGCTCGGAGTTCTGTCCCAAGACCCATCAGCTCGTCGTCGAGACCTTTGAGGAAGCCGGCTTCCCGCCGGGTACGGTGAACTTCCTGACCAACGCGCCCGAGGACGCCGCCGCCGTGGTCGAGGCGCTGATCGCGCACCCCGCGATCCGGCGCGTCAACTTCACCGGCTCCACCCGCGTTGGGCGCATCGTGGCGCAACTCTGCGCCAAGTACCTCAAGCCCTCGTTGCTTGAGCTCGGCGGCAAGGCGCCGTTTGTCGTGCTCGACGATGCCGACATCGACGCTGCGGTGGCCGCCGCGGCGTTCGGCGCTTTTGCCAACTCGGGCCAAGTCTGCATGTCCACCGAGCGCATCGTGCTCGACGAGAAGATCGCCGACGAGTTTGCGCAGAAGTTCGTCGCCAAGGCACGCAGCTTGCCGCTGGCCGACCCGCGCCTGGGGCCGACGGTGCTGGGTGCGCTGGCCGACAGCAGCATCGTGCGGCGCTGCAACGCGTTGATCGACGACGCCGTGGCCAAGGGCGCCAAGCTGCTGTGCGGCGGCAAGACCGATTCGGTGCTGATGCCGGCCACGGTGCTCGACTGCGTGACCCCGGCGATGCATTTGTACGCGGAAGAATCGTTCGGCCCGCTGAAGGCGCTGGTGCGCGTGCGCGGCGATGAAGAGGCGCTGGCCTGCGCCAACGACAACGAGTTTGGGCTGTCGGCTGCGGTGTTCAGCCGCAACGTCGACCGCGCCTGGCGGATGGCGCGGCGCATCGAGTCAGGCATCTGCCACATCAACGGGCCGACCTTGCAGGACGAGGCACAGATGCCCTTCGGCGGCGTCAAAGGCTCAGGTTGGGGCCGCTTCAACGGCATGGCCGGGGTGCGCGAGTTCACCGAGCTGCGTTGGATTACGATGCAGACCTTGCCGCGGCACTATCCCTTCTGAACTGACGCCGGCGCAAGGGCCTGTTCGTTCGCTGCATGGAGCAACCATCACGGCATTGCTCGCATGCCGCCTGCCGCAGCGTTATTCGGCAGCATTCGCAATCTCGGTGCGTGCGCACCGTGTTCTGGCCGCTCATCGGCAACGACGGCAAGTTTCGCGG
>JBOHYD010000107.1:0-1752 GCA_050737635.1 Luteimonas sp.
GCCCAACGCGAGGTCAATGCGCTCGCCGCGCGCCTGGGCGAACTGCAGGCCGAGGCCAACCGCCTCAACGCGCTCGGCGATCGCCTGACCCGCATCGGCCAGCTCGGCGACGGCGAGTTCGATTTCAACAAACCGGTTGGCGTCGGCGGCGAAGGCCCGGTTCGCGACATGCCCGCCGGCGACCTGCGCAGCGGCATGGACCAGCTCGGCAGGCAGCTCGGCGATTCCGGTCGCCAGCTGTCGGTGCTGGAGTCGCTGCTGTTCAACCGCGAGCTTGACCGCAGCGCGGTGCCGTCGCGCGAACCGCTCGCCAACAGTTATGTCACTTCGCCATTCGGCGGCCGCGCCGACCCGTTCGGCGGCGGCAGGGCGTTCCACAAGGGCATGGATTTCCACGCCAATATCGGCGACCCGGTGCTGTCGGTGGCCGACGGTGTGGTCAGCTATTCGGGCTCGCGATCGGGCTATGGCAAGGTCGTCGAGATCGATCACGGCAACGGCTACGTGACCCGCTATGCGCACAACTCGCGGCTGGTCGTGCAAGTCGGTGACCTCGTGCGCAGCGGCCAGCAGATCGCCAAAGCCGGCTCGACCGGACGCTCGACCGGCGCGCACGTGCATTTCGAGGTCTGGGAAAACGGCCGCGTGGTGAATCCGCGCAAGTTCCTCAGCGCACAGGGCGTGACGCGGGGTTAAGTAGCCTCCGGCTTTGCTTGGGGGCGGATCAGCCGCAGACGGCTGCCGAGAAGACCTCTATCACCGTCGTGCGCAAGCCCGACGCAAGGTCGACGTGCGTTGTCTTGTGAGCGCGCGCGCTCAGTCCGGCCCTGCGCGGCACAGCCGCTACGGGCGTTCGGCCACGCACAAGGCTATCGCCTTGTGAGCGCGTGTCCTCACCCCCACGCTACACTGCGCGTTGGCAAAAGAAAGGGTGCCCGGCACCCTTTTTTGTTGTCGGGCCCTGCCCCAGGGGGCGCGGCGGCTCGACTCCCATTCCTATCCCCTATTCTCGGCTCTCAAATGCTCAATCGTTTGCTCACCAGTGTCTTCGGCAGCCGCAACGAACGCCTCGTCAAACAGCTGCAGCGCATCGTTCTCAAGGTCAACGCCCTGGAACCGCAGATGCAGGCGCTCACCGATGCCGAACTGCAGGCCAGGACTCCGCAACTCCGCGACCGCATCACGGCCGGCGAGCCGCTCGACAAGGCGTTGCCGGAAGCCTTTGCGGTGTGTCGCGAGGCCAGCCGACGAGTGCTCGGCATGCGTCACTACGACGTCCAGCTGATCGGCGGCATGGTGCTGCACATGGGCAAGATCGCCGAGATGCGCACCGGCGAGGGCAAGACCCTGGTCGCGACGCTGGCGACCTACCTCAACGCGCTCGAAGGCAAGGGCGTGCACGTGGTCACCGTCAACGACTACCTCGCGCGCCGCGACGCCGCGTGGATGGGCCGGCTGTACAACTGGCTCGGCCTGTCGGTCGGCGTGATCGTGCCCAACCTCAACGAGTTCGAGCGCCGCGCGGCGTATAACGCCGACATCACTTACGCGACCAACAACGAGCTCGGCTTCGATTACCTCCGCGACAATATGAAATATTCGCGTGAGCAGATGGTCCAGAGGCCGTTCGTTTACGCCATCGTCGACGAGGTCGACTCGATCCTGATCGACGAAGCGCGCACTCCGCTGATCATTTCCGGCCCGACCGACGACAAGTCGGAGCTGTACATGGCGGTCGACGCCATCGTGAAG
>JBOHYD010000108.1:0-16246 GCA_050737635.1 Luteimonas sp.
CGCGGGCCACTGCGCGGTGGACGTGCCGCACCGGAGCCCGCACCGCTGCGGCCGCGCCCGGCCGGCTTGATGCCGCGGCGCGCATCGTCGGCGGCACGCTGCTCGCGGGCTTGCTTGAAGATCTCGCCGATGCTCTCGTCGTCGCCGACGTCGAGCTCGGCGCCTTCGCGCGGCTTGCGCGGACGCGCGATCAGCAGGTCGGCGGTGATCGGCTCGACCGGGATGTGCTGTTCGATGTAAGCCTCGATATCCGGCAGGCTCTGCGCATAGCGCTCGCAGGCGAAGCTGATCGCGTCGCCCTCGGCACCCAGCCGTGCGGTGCGGCCGATGCGGTGCACGTAGTCCTCGGCATCGAACGGCAAGTCGTAGTTGTACACATGACTGACGCCCTCGATGTGCAGGCCGCGCGCGGCGACGTCGGTGGCGACCAGAATCTCCAGCTGGCCCTTCTGGAACCTGGCCAACAGCGACTCGCGCTTCTTTTGCGGCACGTCGCCCGACAGCACGCCAACGCGGTAGCCGCCTCTTTCCAGCGCACGCGCGACGCGTTCGACCCAGGCCTTGGTGTTGACGAACACCATCGTGCGTGCGCCCTCGCTGCGCGACAGCAGACCGAGCAGCAGGGTGATCTTTTCGTCGTCGGCCGGCAGATACATCAGCTGGCGTACGGTGGAGTTGGTGATGAACTCCGACTCGACGACGATCTTTTCCGGTTCGTTCATGTGCTCGTAGGCGAGCTCCAGCACGCGGTGGCTGAGCGTGGCCGAAAACAGCAGCGTCTGCCGTTCGCTGCGCGCGGGCATGCGGCGCAGCAAAAACCGGATGTCCTTGATGAAGCCGAGGTCGAACATGCGGTCGGCCTCGTCGAGCACGCAGATCTCGCAGGCGTGCAGGCTGACCACCTTGTGCTGCTTGACGTAGTCGATCAGCCGGCCCGGGGTGGCGATGATCACGTCGGCACCGTCGGTGAGGATCTGGCGCTGCTTGTCGTAATCGACACCGCCGTAGACGAGTGCAAACTTCAGGCCCAGCTGGCTGCCGAACCTAACCGCGTCCTTGTGGATCTGGATCGCGAGTTCGCGGGTCGGCGCGAGGATCAGCGCGCGCGGATCCTCAGGTTTGCGCTCGGCGAGCGCGGGCCGTGTCAGCAGGCGATTGATGACGGTGATCAGGAACGCCAGCGTCTTGCCGGTGCCGGTCTGCGCCTGGCCCGCGACGTCGCGCCCGGGCAGGGTGACCGGCAGGGTCAGCGCCTGGATCGGCGTGCAGCGGGTGAAGCCGGCGGCGTCGAGTCCAGCGATCAGCGCCGGGTGCAGAGCACTTCCCGGGCTTGATCCCGGGGCGAACGACGAAAACGTGATGTCGGTGAGAGGCTTGTCGCTCATGCGTCAGATAAGGTCCGCGCGACGGAGCGCGCTTGCGTGGGAGGCGGCGGCCAATCAGACTGACCGGCAGGGGCTGGCGAGGTGCTTGCGGTCGCGATCCGCCCTTGAAGCGGGCGCGAAGTACCCCAGTTTAGCAGTTAACCGGCACCCCCACGGCGGTGCCAAGCCGCTGATTTGCATCGGTCTGTCCAATCAGCCCGACCCGACTGGAGAAGTACGTGAGCGACAAGGTCATCCATGCCACCGACGCCGATTTCGACACTGCCGTGCTGCAGTCGTCGGAGCCGGTCCTGGTCGATTTCTGGGCCGAATGGTGCGGTCCCTGCAAGATGATCGCGCCGACGCTCGACGAGCTCGCCGTGACCTACAACGACAAGATCAAGATCGCCAAGGTCAACGTCGACCAGAATCGCAGTACTGCGATGAAGTACCACGTGCGCTCGATCCCGATGCTGCTGATGTTCAAGGACGGCCAAGTGCAGGCCACGCAGATCGGTGCGGTCGGCAAGGCCCAGCTCACGCAGATGATCGACAGCGCGCTTGCTGATTACCCGCCTGTCGCATCCTAGGGATCTGCGGCGGTCGGTCTGAGCACGCAACCGTCTATTCGGCGGCGACGGCACTGAGCAGACGGGGGACGGCGGCGACATCCCGTGCCTGTGTGGCGTGCTGTAGGAGTATGTCCATGAACTCGCGCTGGAGCGAGTCGGCCTGGGCGCGGCTCATGCACTTTTCGTCGCCCATGTAGTGGAAGCGCAACTCGCCGTTCAGCGTGTAGGCGATGATGCCGAGCAACCTGACGCTGAACGAGTGCACATGCAGCCGCAGATCTTTCACGCGGAACGGCGCGTCGCTTTCGTTGAGTTCAACGTTGCCGAGGTTGGACAACGCAAAACGATTCCAGCTGCCGTTGACCTTCAAGGCATCGCCCAAGCGCACGATGGACTGGATCTGTTCGCGCGACGGCGGCCGGAGCAGCGTGGAGAGATGATAACGATTGGGAATATCGAGTATTTCACGCCCGATCTGCGCACGCATTCCCTCGTGGCCGGTGCGCACGTTCGCCCAGAATTCGGTAACGGCGGCGGCACCAGTGCGAATCTTCAGGCTGCCGCCGCCGAAGAACAGCATGTCCTTCTTCAGCGCGGCCAATCGTCGGCCACCCCGCGCGTTTATCGGACTTTCGATCCAGTACGGCACTTTTTTCTTGCCCAGCACACTGGACAAGGCGCGATCCAGTGCCACCAGCATGGTCGAATGGATGGAAACGCCTTCGGCCTTGCAGCGCTGCTTGAGCGCAACAGTCAATGCGTTGCCGGCGCTCCACTCCAAAGAATATTCCTGATTGACCGGCGGCTTGCGTGTGGCCGGGATCAATCGAATCACCCCATTCATCACGCCAGCGACGAGCTTGCGCTTCCATCGGCTGGGGGGCTGATAGTCACCGATAATGTCCTGCACGGTGAGCGACGTATACGTCACCAGTGCCTCGTCGGAATACAGCGCGCGCAGTATTTCCCTGACTATGACCAGCATACTCATGCCGTCGCAGATGCGGTGCGAGCCGACAAGCAACAGATCCTGCTCGTGCGCCGACGACAGCCACGCTACGCGCAGCTGCGGCATGTCGTGCGGAAACACCGCCATGATCTCGGTGATGAATTCGCGCCGGTAGTCGTCCTTATCCGTGCGCGGCACTACGCGCAGCGGGATCTGCGGCGCACGGTCGTCCAAGTAGTGAAGTCCATCGGAATCTTCGCCGATCAGCGCGCGCAGCGCCGGATGCTTGGCCTGCACGCGATCGATCGCCGAGCGCAGACGAGCCAATTCGAACTGGCCTTCCAGCCGCACGAAGAAGCCGACATTGCCGTCGATCATGTGCTCCAGCGTGGACAGTTTCCGCTTCATCACATGACTTGGGTTGGCCGCAGCCGAGGTGCCGGTCTCGACGGCCACTCGCTGGCGTCCGCTGTTTTTGCAGTAGGCGGCGATGCGCGGATGCTGGCTTTCGAACGTGCCGAGATTGCCGAACAGTCCGTCGAAATAGCCGCAGGCGATCGCGGTAATTTTTCGGCGCTTTTGCGGCTCGAACAGCAGCACACACAGGCCCTGGTGGATCGCCAGCAAGCCGCTCAGCCAATGCAGCCCCCAGAGCTCGCGATATAGCCGCAAGCAATGCACCGCGTTGCGCGCCCCGTAGTAGCGCCGCCACGCGACGTGATTGGTTGTGAATAGCTTGCCATGGCGCTCGATGTGGCCGGTCGTCTGGCGCATGGTCACCGCTGCATTCATATACACCGGCACGCCCTGGCTCGACGCACGCAGGCCGTACTCGATGTCAATGTATTCGATGAAATACTCTTCCTTGAACGCACCGAGCTTGCGGTACGCCTGCGCGGAGATGGCCGAGCCGGAGGAAATAATGAACAGCGTGGGGAACAGTCCCTCCGTCCGCTCGTCGATGCGCAGCATCTTGGGAAAGCGCTTGCCCGGCGGAATCGACGGCATGCATCTCTGCAGGTTGACTTCGTAAATCTTCGGGCCGACCAGGAATAGCTCGGTATCGAGCGACTCGCACCCCTGCATCATCTTGTCGAAGAACGAGGCGTCGATATCGGAATCCTGGTCGAGCAGGAAGATCACCTCACACGCCCGCGCCAGCAGCAACTCGGCACCCTTGTTATAGGCACCGGCAAGGCCGCCGTCGTTGCAGTTGAAGATCACCTGCATGCCCTGCTCGCGCAATCGCTCGTGCAGGGGCAAGTCGGCTTCAGGCGAGTTGTCGACAGCGACCACATCCGGGCAGATCGCGCGGGCTTTCGCGAGGTTCTGCAGGAACTCCTCGGAAGGGTGGTAGAGCACAAAGATCAAGCCAAAGCTTTTCATCACAACCCCATTCTCATCGGCTCCGTCAAGGCAACGGAGGGTTGGCCGGCGCCATGCGGCGCAGAGCATTACGTGCAGGCGCGCAATATCTCCATTGCCCGCTCTTTCACCGCCTGTGCCTGCGCCCGTGGCAGCGAGACCTCGTCGGAGACGATCGCGAATTCCAGCTGGCCGTCGTATCGCCAAATCATCACCGTATTGGCTGGCGTCGGTGCCACCATCACCGCCAGGGTTTGGATCGTCTCGATGCGGAAGCCGACATGCTCACGCGGCATGCGGACAATGTCGTGGCTGGCTATGGTGATGTGGCGCACGGCGGGCGCGCTGTCGGTATCGGCTACCAATCGAGCGTATTTCTCGTGCATGCCTTCGAGGCCGACCAGGTAGTGGTACAGGCCGGCGCCAAGCCGATCGACGCGGCGCGTCAGATCCGTCCTGACGGCCTGCGCGCGCGACCAAAAAGTGTCAGCAGCTAGCTGCATCGGCGGCGGCAGACCCTTGATGCGCAACGGCACCCCCGCTGCCATCCCGAACATGGCGTCCGGACGCGACTGCGGCAAGAAGCGGCGCACATTGACCATCGCGTAGGCATTGGTCAGCGCCGCGGCACCGCGCACATCGCGAAACGCCTGCATGAAGGCTACGGCGGCCGCGGCCATCACCGTGACATGCTCCGCCTTGCAGCGCGCGTTGAGCGCCGAGGAGGCCGTCTTGTCCACGCTCCAACGCAGAAAATACATCTGCTCGTGCGTGATCCGCGAACCGCTGGCCTTGCCTTCGCTGCGCCGTTTGATGAACAGCACCAGCCGCAACAGGCGCATCTTCCAGCGCACCCGCCGCAGGAAACCCCGATCCTGCAGCAAGGTCGCCGGCACCAGATCCTCAAGCGCGCCCAAGCTAGCGTAACTGCCCAGATCCAACTCCGGCCGATCGTAGGCGCTCAGGCACTCGCGCAGAAAATTAAAGCCGGACTGGCCATCGCAAATGCAGTGATGGGCGACCAGCATCAGCTCGCTGGTCTCGTTACCGCGCAGCCACGCCATCCGCAGCAGCGGATCGGGGGCATCGAACGGCGCCACCCACTCGCGGCGGACCTCGGCCTGCCACTGCTCGTCGTCCGTGCGCTCGACAATGCGCAGTGGAATTGGCGCCGGGCGCTGCTGCAGTACGAAGCAGGGGCCACTGCCATTGTCCTGAATCAGACAGCGCAGTAACGGATGCTTGGCTTGCACCCGAGCCAGCGCGTGGCGCAGCCGCGCCTCGTCCAGCACCCCAGCGATCTTCAGCGTACACACCACGGTAAACGGCGTGCGGCCGTCGCGGTACATCGTGCGTTCCAGCAGCAGCAAAGGCCGCGTCATCGCCTGCACACCCGCAGGCGCAGAGCTCGATGGCGTGGCGGAATGCCCGTTGCCGCTCTCCACGATTATCGTCATACCGCCTCCGTTTCTACTAATGCCATGGCCGGCGCCGAGGCGATGACCGCCACCGATGGTGCGGCGCAGGCGAGCAGCGTGGCCGTGGCCATGTCCCTGATTCGCGCCGCCTGCGCCTGCGGCAGCGAGACTTCGTCGGAGGCAAACGACAAGTCGAAACGACCGGCGAAATAGGAAATGCCGACCAGGTTGGCCGGCGTCGGCGCGAGCGTAGCCGATAGGCCTTTGATCGACTCCAGGCGGAAATCGCGATACTCCTGCACGAACTTCAAACGCCCCACGTAGCTCAACGACACCTGCCGTCCAGCACGCTGCGAGCCGGCATAAGCGATCATCCGGTGATACACGCCGTGCAGGTGTTCCATGCCTAGAAAGTTGGTGCGAATGCTCGGACCGAGCTGCTTGATCTTCTGCTTCATGTCGGTTTCGAGCGCACGCGCCAAGTCCCAAAAATCCGTTCTAGCCAGCTTGTCGGCGCGGGTGGCGCCGAGCGACAGCGTCACCGTTCCGGCGACCGCAAACAGGCTGTCGGCCTCCAGCCCCGGCAGGTGCCGGCGCACGTCCACCGGCGCGACGAACTTCTCGATGCCCTTCGCCCCGCAGACCTCACGAAAAGCTAGCATGAAGGCCACGTTGATCGCAGCGAATGCGTTGACGTGCTCGGTCTTGCAGCGTTCGACCAGGCGCTGCGAGGCGGCTTCGTCAAGCGCCCAGAAGTTCCGATAGATCTCGCCGTAGCTCCAACTACGGCGGGCTCGTGGCAGCCTGAGCAGCAGCTTCAGCACGGCGACCTTCCAGCGGATGCGCCGCTGCAAGGCGCGGTCGGCCAGCACCTTGGCGGGAAACACATCGCGGATGGCGTTGAGCGACGTATGGCGGCCGATGGCGCGGTCGGGCTGATCGCACAACAGCAAGATCTCGCGCAGCAGGGTCAGCGTCGAGCGGCCGTCGCAGACGGCATGGTGGCAGACCAGGACCAGCTCGCTGTGCGTCTCGCCGCGCACCCAGATCAATCGGGCCAACGGTTCGCGACTGCCGTCGAAACGCTGCAGCGACTCGCGCATGGATTGCGCGACCCAGTCGTCGCCGTTCTGGCGCTCGACGATGCGTAGCGGAATCGGCGGTGCCGGGTCCTGCAGCACGAACCATGGCCGGCCATCCTGCGGCAGGATCAGGCAGCGCAGGATCGGGTGCTTCGCCTGCACCCGATCCAGCGCATGACGCATGCTCGCTTCATCGATGCGACCGCGCAGACAGGCCGTCACGGTGACGCTCACCGGCAGTTGCCCGTCTAAATACAGCGCACGCTCGAACAGCGCCAGTGGCCGCTTGATGTCTTCGCTCCCCGCAGCACTGCCGCCTGATATTTGCACACTCAAGGTTGACCGCTCGCCGGCACGACACTCGCTGGCACGGCTTGCGAAAGCACGGGCCGCAGCGTGGTCGAATGCGTGAAAGCCGCGCGCACGCTGTCCGGTCGCAGCGGCACCCGGATGTAATCGCCGCGTTGCCATAAGGCCAGCTGGTCGGCGTAGTTGGCGCTACCGGCCCAGCCATCCTGGCCGCCCAGCAGCACGAAGTCGTTGGCATCCAGATCGGACAAATCGGAGATATGCCGCGCACTGGAGCCGAAGCTGACTTCATGCGGCCCGACGCACAACGAATGGCCGTTTTTATGCACGGTATTGTTGCCACCCTCTGCCTCGAAAGCCGGAGCATTTAAAAAGCGACCCAAACTGGGCAGAAAACCCAGTATATGCTTCGCATGAATCCGATGCACCGCGCCCCAGCGCGCATGCCGCCGCCACTTCCGAGCTACCGCAGGCAAGGCCCGCTCGATCGTACGACGCAGCTCCTGGGCAGGCAGTGCCGCAAAATCCTCCTGCAACAAGTGTTGCGTCATCCATACGTCCTGGTAGGCGCCCAGGCGATCTTTCTTGCTCAACCGCTGCGCCACCCCGGCCAGCAGCAACTCGAAGGCCAGTGCGCCCGTCGAGTCGCGCGCATAGTTGCCGTCCCATTGCCGCAGCGCGTCCCACAGACGTTGCGGCAGCGCGCCTGGCGGCGGTACCGGCAACGCAGCCAACAGCACATCACGCAGGCGCAGGCTGCCCGGCCCGGCGACATCGCGCTGCAGCCGACGCAGATCGTCCACGCCTAGCGGCTGATCGCCGCCAAGCAAGCTGGCCAAGCGCTTGGCGCGGTCGAGCGGCGCAAAGAAATAGCCGACCGGAAAATGGCCCTCAGGCGGCGCCTCATTGGCCGAGGCGACGAAACCTTCCGGCGGATCCAGTCGGATCGGCATCGCATTGATGTCAGCCACCTGCCGCCAATGCACATCTGCCTGCATCGGCAAAACCAGATCCGCCGGAGCTGTCCGCGGACGCACCGGCAGATGCGCGGCCAGGACATGCGCCACCCGTCCGTCGCCGCCGGCGAACACCATATTCGCTCCCGACACGCCAAAGCCGCTCAGTGCCTGGCGGTAAGATTCCCAGTCGCGCGCACGCGCTACGGCGAGCATGGCGCCTAGCTCGTTGCTGGGGAGGTGCCCCATCCAGCGCAGCGCTAGTGTCTGCCGAGAGGACAGGATTGCGCCATCGGAGACAATCGGCCCGAACTCGCTCTCGCGCAGGCGCAGCTGGCGCGTACGCGCACCACGCACGCGAACCGTCGTACTGCGTTCGCGAATCGCTGCGGCCGGCAATGTGGACACATCGTACAGATCGCTGCTCTGGGCATGCAGGCTGGTGCCACCCCAGGCAATCCAGGGATTGCGGCCGAGTAACGGGAACGGCAGCCCTGGCATCATCAACCCCACGCAGTGCAGGCCCGGCGCATGCATGCCGACGATTAGCCAGGCATTTGGCATGCTCGCCGACAAGTGCGGGTCGTTGGCGATCATCGCCCCCCCGGTGCGGCTGCGTCGTGCCGCTACCGCGGCAGAATTACTGCCGCTGCGAAGCATCGCGGCCACTGCGCGTCCGCCCAGACCCACTCCGTCCGGCGCGGTGGCTGTCGCCGGCATATCGCCCGCCAACAGGCGCGGCCACAATGCCGCCCACACCTCCGGTGCCAGGCGCTCGCGCAGCGGCAGTAAGCGCGCCCACACCATCCAGCTCATGTCCACCGCTCCCAGTCGACCCGCCGTGAACAGATCGGTCAACGTCCAAGGCTCGATGCCAATGTGCAGCAAACTGAATTCGGCGGGTTTCTCGCCGCCGTCGAGCAATACATGATTGATGCCGGCCACAAAGCTCTCGGCACATTGCCGGTCCTGGGTCGACAGTCCAGCCAGTATCTGCGGCACGGCACGGCCAAAATCGAACTGGCGCAATGAACGGTCCAATTCGATACCCATCGGGCCGATCATCTCGGCGACGCGTCCGTAGGCGATGCGCCGCATCAACTCCATCTGGCCAAGCCGCAAATGGGCATGCACCACACCGAGCGCCACCATCAGATCATTCTCGCTGGACGCCTCGATGAAAGGCACCTGATGATCGTTCCAGCGGATTGTCACCTCAGCAGCCACCGGCGCATTCGCGCAGGGCAGCATCGCCAGCCGCTGCTGCAAGCTGCGCGGGGTCGGCTTGCCACCGAACACGGCCTTGCCAAGTATCGTCGCCGCTACGCCAAGACCGCTCAATACATTAAACCAGCCCAGTCTCATGCCAAGCTCCTGGCAACCCCAACCGCCCCGGCCGACTCGATCGTGGGCAGCAGACCCCAGCCACCCAGATGGCGCAGCGCCTCGCCGATGCCGTCCTCGGCCCGCACCGCGCGTCCCAGCGCCGCCGCCGTCCGCATCATCGCCGGCTGTTGTGTGGCGGCCAGCGCGGCCGTCAGGCTGTCGACAGTCAGCGTCTTGCGATCCACCGCCGGCGGTGCCACGCCCTGGCGGTTGAGACAACGCGACCAGAACGGCTGGTCGCCGTAGAACGGCACGATCAGCGACGGGATCCCAGCGCGCACCGCCGCCGCCGTGGTGCCCGCACCGCCGTGGTGAACGGCCGCGGACATGCGCGGGAACAGCCAGTCGTGCGGCGCATGGCGCAGGAAGAAAATCTGCTCGTCCTGCGCCCCGTCGGCGCCTTCCAAGCCACCCCAGCCGGTGGCCAGCACCGCCCGTTGGCCGCTTTTTTTCACCGCGTCGAGCACGGTCTGGGTGAAGGCCGTGGCGTTACCGCTGACCATGCTGCCAAAGCCGACGTAGACCGGCTTCGGCCCGGCATCGAGAAACGCGCTCAGCGCTGCCGGCGGCTGCCACTGCGGCTGGTCGAAAAACCAGTAGCCGGTGATCTGCGAGCTTTGCGGCCAGTCCGCCGGACGCGGCAGCACGTGCCGGCTGAAGCCGTTGATGGCCTTTTCGGTATGCAAGCTGTGCTTGCCCAGATAGGGTCCATACCATGGGTAAGGCGACAATCCGAGCTGCGGCCTGACGATGTCGTTGATTGCCGGGCGCATCACCCCCCACACCATTTGGAACAGCAGCCGATGCGCGGCAAGGCTCAGCGCCCCGGGCAAGGTATGCCGCGAACCGCTCAACACCATCGGCGGCAGCACTCTCGACAGCGTCAACGGCTGCAGCCGAGCGATCGCGAACGGTATACCGCGCGCTTCGGACAGCGCCTTGGCCAGCAATGTGCTGTTGCTGACACCGATCAGCAGGCCGGCCCCCTCGCTGGCTGCTAGTCCCTCGCGCGCCCAGTGGCTTGCCCAGTCGGTATAGCGCTCGCGAAAAATACGGGCCATCGCGCGCAGGTTCATGCCTTGCTCGGCAATCGTGCGATCGGCTTCCAGCATGGCCTGAAAATCGGCGGTCAGCGGATAGAACTGCAGCCCCGCCTCGCCCACTAGTTCGGCGAAGTTGCTGCTGGTGGCGATGCGTACCGGATAGCCGGCACGCTGCAAGCCTTGGCCCAGCGCCACGCAGGGGCGGACATCGCCTTGCGTGCCGATGGTGAAGATCACGATGGGTCGGCAAATGTTCATGCGGTGAGTGCTTCCAGCCCTACCGGCATGGCCGGCGCAACCTGCAGCACCCGACCATCGCCCTGCAGCATCCGACCAGCGTCGAACACGTCAAGCCGCTGCCGCAGCACGCCGCCGATCTGCGCCGCCGGAGCCGGGTCCAGCACAGCCTCGTGATGGCAGGCCAGCTCATGCGCCTCGATCCGGCCATTGACGTACGGCCGCCACGCCGACGGCCGATGATCCAGGATAGCCTCCAGGTCGTCCTCGCTCTGCCTGGCCTGGAAATACACCATGTCAAGGTCGATTTGGCCCGGCACGTACTGACGTGCCAACCTCAGGTTGTTGCGCATGACGGCGAACAGATGCTCGATAAACTGCGGATGGCTCTTCATGATTTCCTGTATTACCGGGATCGATCGCACGTTATAGCTGTGCAGCAGCATCGTGGCCAGCTCTTTCAGCGTCTGCGGCATGTTTTCGTGGGCTTGACGATGCAGCCCGAGGAAACTGAGCGCCACGCGCACTTCCTCCGCCTCGTCGCACGCACGCACGTGCTCGCCGGTCGCAAACAGATAGCTGTCGATCAGCGCCAACAGTTCCACCTGCAGGCCCTGCGCCTGCATCTGCCCGGCGATGGCATGGCCGATCAGGCCGCCCAACGAACGGCCAACTAGACGGTACGGCCCCTGCGGCTGGATACGCCGGATCTGCGCCAGATAGTCGGTAGCGATCTCCTCGATGCTGCCCGGCAGGGCCACGCCGTCGCGCAGTCCGCGCGATTGCAGGCCGTAGACCGGCAGACCGGGGGCCAAATGCCGCAACAGGCCGGAGAAGCCCAGGCTGAGACCGGCCATCGGATGGATGCAAAACAGCGGCCGCGGCAGCACCTTGCCGACTCCGTAAAGCTTCGGCGCCTCGCGCAGCGGCAACACCACACCCAGCGGGTCGTTGTACTCGCCGCTGAGACGCTCGATCAACGCCGCCAGGCTGGCAACGGTAGAGGCCTCGAACAGGCTCCCCAGCGGCAGCTCCGCCCCAAAGTGCTCCGGAAAGCGCGCGACCATCTCCGCGGCGGTCAGCGAGTCGCCGCCGAGCTCGAAGAAGTTGTCGTGCAGACCCACCCGCTCGACCCCCAGCAGTTGCTGCCAAAGCGCAGCCAGCTTTCGCTGGTTCGGCGTGACCGGCTCGGTATAGGCGGTACGGTTGGCCCGTTCCGGCACGGGCAGAGCTTTGCGGTCGAGCTTACCGTTCGGTGTCAGCGGCAGCGCATCAAGCAGCATAAAGCTGGTCGGGACCATATAGTCCGGCAATCGGCCAGCCAAGGCCGTGCGCACCTCGTCCAGATCGATCAGCTCGCCGGCCGACACCACCAGATAGCCGGCCAGCGTAACCGCACCGGCGTCATCGCGATGCGCGCCTACCGCCGCGACGGCGATCGCCTCGTGCTGCAACAGCAGGCTCTCGATCTCGCCCAGCTCGACGCGATGGCCGCGAATCTTCACCTGGCTGTCCGCGCGACCGATGAATTCGAGCCAGCCGTCGTCGCTCCAACGCACCAGGTCGCCGGTGCGGTACATGCGGCTGCCGTTGTTTGCGAACCGATCCGCGGGGAAGCGTTCCTCGGTAAGCTGCGGCCGGTGCAGATAGCCCTTGGCCACACCGGCACCGCCGATGTACAGCTCGCCGACGGCACCGGTCGGCACCGGCTGTCGCTCGTCGTCTAGCACATACAGCTGGGTATTGACGATCGGCCGTCCGATCGACGGGGTGCCCGCACCGATCTCGTCCAGTTCAAACGCCGTCGACCATATCGTGGTCTCGGTCGGGCCGTAGAACTGTGTGACGTGCGCGGCCGCCGTTTTTAGGCGCGCGGCCAACTCCGCGCTCAGCGCCTCGCCGCCGACCAGGACATGCACCTTGTCCAGCCGGGTCTCGGGGCTGGCCAGCAGGATGCGCCACAGCGACGGCGTGGCCTGCACATGAGTCGCCCCACTGCGCTGGATCAGCCGCGCCAGCACCGGCGGGTTATGCACCGCCTCGCTGCTAGCCATGACCACGCGCGCGCCGACCGTCAACGGCAGGTAGAGCTCCAGCCCGGCGATATCGAAGATGACCGTGGTCACCGCTAGGAAGCGGTCGTGCGCGGTCGGCGCCAGCTGGCGCTGCATGCCCTGCAGGAAATTGCCCAGGTTGCGGTGCGTGACCTCCACCCCCTTGGGGCGGCCGGTCGAGCCGGACGTATAGAGCACATAGGCCGTGCCTTCCGGCACGCTGAGGTCAGGCTCGTGCGACCCGTCGCTCAGCGGCGCGTCCAACTCCTCGGGCTGCAGCAGCAGCAGACCGTCGCGGGCAAAGTGCGGATGCATCTCCGGCTGGGCGATCAATGCGATCGGCAAGGCATCGTCCAGCACCAGCGCGGTGCGTTCGAGCGGGGAGTCCAGGTCGATCGGCAGATAAGCCGCGCCGGTGCGCATGATCGCCAGCAGCACGACCAGCAGTTGCTCGCTGCGCGGCAGCGCCACGGCGACGATGTCACCCGGCTCCACGCCGTCGACGATCAGCTGGCGCGCCTTGCGTACGCTGCGCTCGTGCAGCTGGCGGTAGCTCACCACGGTATCCTCGAACACCACCGCCGGCGCATCCGGAGTCAGCTCGGCGTGGTGCGCGACCAACGCCGGCAGGCTGGTATCCAGCAAGGGTGCGGCCGTGTCGTTCCAGTCCACCAGAAGGCGCTGGCGCTCCTCGTCGCCGAGGATGTCGAGCTGGCGCAGCGGTGTGTCGGGGTTGGCCAGCACCTGTTCGATTAGACGCTCCAACCGGCGCCGGTGTTCGTCCAACTCGACCATGCCGTACAGCGTCGGATTGGCATCGAGGTCGAAACGCAGGCCGGTGTCGGTGCCGCGGTCGTACACGAACACCATCAGGTCCTCGGCCGAGCTGTTCGACATATTGTGCGAGATGGTCGTGGCACCGGCGAAGCTGAGTTGGTAGTCGAACGGCTCTATGTTCACCCCCAACCAGGCCACATTCTGGCCATGGCCGACCAGGCCAAGATCGCGCCGCACATCCTCGTAGCGATACTGCTGATGGCGCAGTGCGCCGCGCACCACCCGCGAAACCTGCGCGAACAACTCCGCGGCAGTCATTTGCGGGGTGAATGACAGGCGGATCGGCACCACATTGACGGACATGCCCGGAGAGCGGTGCAGCGCCGCGGTGAGGCGCCCGGACACCGGCATGCCGAACACCAGGTCATCGACGCCGGTGACGCGCTGGTAATAGGCCGCGATCAAACTAATCAATACCTGCGGCAAACTGGTCGCCGCGGTCTTGCCTAGCTCGGCCAGCTGCCGGGCGGTCGCCGCGGACAAATGCCCGACGCTGCGCCGCAGGCTGCTGCCCAGGCCGTGACGGCGATGGCTGCGCGATAGCGTCACCGCCTCAGGCAGTTGGGCCAGCTGTTGACGCCAGTACTCACGGTCGCGCTGGAAGCGGCCCGAACTGCGATAGCCGGCTTCGCCGGCCACCAGCGCTGCCACCGTACTGAATTCGCCTGGAGGGGGTTCGCTGCCCCCGACATAGGCCGTGTACAGCTCGGCCAGCCGCCGGGCGACCAGGCCTCCGCCATAGCCGTCGTAGATGATGTGATGCGCGCGCTGATACCAAAAATAACGATCGTTGGCCGCCTTGAGCAACGCGGAAACCCAGAGCGGATCGTTCGCCAGATCGACCGGCTGAGTCAACTCGTCCATCATCCATGCTTCAGCGGCAGCCCGCGGATCGGCTTCGCCGCTGACATCGATAAACGAAAAATCCCCGTGATAAACCCGCCGCACGAGTTGTCGCGGCTTGCCGTCCTGCTCGATCACGCGCACGCGCAGCGTATCGGCCTCGGCCACCAACTGGCGCAACGCCCGCCGGAAAAGTTCAGGCTGAATAGGGCCGCAGATCTCGACCGCCTCGGCGATATTCATCGTAGCGCCGGCGGGAGCGATCTTCTGGCTGACCCAGATACCGCGCTGGGCAGTGGTCAACGGCAACGAAGCTTCGATCTCATTCATAGCGGCTTTATCTCCATTAACGAGCACCCCCCGGGTTTCGATCGCATCCGGCTACTGCGTCATGAATCAAAAGCCCGCCACCCGCTGTAACTACAATGGATAATGGTCATCTCACTTTCTCGCCAAGTTAGTAAATCGAATTTATGACGATATAGGCCACCATCCGGCTTTGACAGCATTGGTGTTAAATTTCATGCGGCAATACAAACCCACAGCATCGCCAATCCGGCAACACTGATAACCAAAATATTTATATATTATTCCAAGCGCGAAATGCAACGCCTGCAACCAGCTGATACTGTTAGACTATTTTCTTAAAATCGCTTTTTATCGCAACCCAACACGATTTCAGAAATTATAATCTCTCGCGGTCTGCAGTCTGCCCGCAAAGACAAGTCTTAGGCATTACACTTTCCATGGAAATCCACCATGGCTTGCCCATCCAAGGCGGCGATGTAGCTAAGCCGCTTGGGTGCTAGGTCGCTTCGAAATAACCCACGAATGTCTCGAGCATCGATCTTGCCGAGAGCTTGCCGATGGAACACCGACCTAATCGAGAGCGTAACGATAACAGCGCCGTCAGTCCCTTGCGATCCAAGTGTCTAGGCTCAGAAGCCTTATGTCTACCGGCATTGCGTGCCCTGTATCACGATTCGTGCAATGCAACAATATTTTTGAGCTTTTTGTGAAGCCCGTCAAACGAAGCAGACAAAAGTATCTATTTAAACGTGATAAAGAGCACGCCCCAGGCGGCCTATCGCCGTTCAAAGCAACCTTCGATGCTGGTCGAAGATATGCGAAAGATTCAGGCCGGAGAGCCTGGACCCTCACTCGGCGATCCCGGCCCGTGAACGACCGGTCAGCCGTTGGCGGCGATGCAGGCCACGCTGCCAAAGGTCTGCCCGGCCTGCAACATTTGCCGCCGGCGACGCATTCACCAGCTGAACGATCGCGCTGATGCGCTTGCCGTCACGCCGCGACGGTGCTAGTTTCCATGCCACACCGGGGCCCCCGTTTCATTGCCGCCGCCGCGTCCACCCCCAAGCCTCCCCTCTTCAACCTCCCGCCCGCGTCTGCGTGGGCGCTCGCAGCCAGCGAGGAATTCCCTCTTGTCCGAACACACTTCCGAGCCCGGTAATGCCGGCGAGTCCGCCGTGAAGCGCGTGCGCAAACCGCGCGTCGCCAAGGCCACCACCCCCGCCGATGCTCCGGCGCGCAACCCCGCTTCTTCCGCGCCGCCGTCGGCATCGGTCAGCGTTGCCGCACCGTCGGCACCCGCATCCGCCGCGCCGATGCGGCCGTCGCGGCCGTCCGCGAATCCCGCGCCTGCCGCCCCCCCCCCGACTGCGCCACCCGCTACCGCATTTGCCGGCAGCGACGCGCCGCGACCGTCGCCGGGCGAGCCGAACGCCCCCCCTGCGCAGGGCAGTGCGGCGCCTGCGTCGCAGGACGCCGGCAGCAGCCCGCAATCGCAGAACGACCAGAATGCCCGCAATCCGGC
>JBOHYD010000109.1:0-11214 GCA_050737635.1 Luteimonas sp.
GCCGTTGCCGTGGCGGCGGCGACCGTCGATCACCTCGATCTCGACGTCGCGGCGCAGCCGGTAGTGCTGCAGGCCGTCGTCGCAGACCACGATATCGCAGCCGGCCGCGATCAACGCGCGCGCCGCCGCGACGCGATCGGCATCGGCGCGCACCCGGGCATGCGTGCGCTGCGCGAGCAGCACCGGCTCGTCGCCTCCGAGTGTGGGGTCGGTGCCCGCTTCCACCCAGCGCGCGGTACCGGCATCGTCGCGGCCGTAGCCGCGCGTCGCCACCCCCGGCGTGAAGCCGGCGGCCTGCAGGCGTTCGACGATCGCGATCACCAACGGCGTCTTGCCGCTGCCGCCGGCGATCAGATTGCCGATCACCAGCACCGGCCGATCGATGCGGATCTGTCGCAGCACACCGGCGCGCAGCAGCCGCATGCGCAGCGCAATGGCCGCCGCATACCCCGCCGCCAACGCGCGCGCATGCCACGGCGGTGTTTGGTCGCCGAACCAATAGCTGGGCGTCGGGTGGACGGGTTTGGTCATGCGCTGGGGCCGAGACTCGGGACGGCAACGGGACTCGGGACTCGGGACTCGGGACTCGCAACGGCAATAAGCAGCCTCATCGCAGTCTCGGCTTTTACGCTCCAAGTCGCGCATATCGACGCTCGCGGCTTCCGGCTTTTACCGAGTCCCGAGTCCCGAGTCCCGAGTCCCGTTGCTTCAGCGAGTCCCGGCTTTTCAACAACCCTCACGCCCCCGCCTCGCGAAACTGCATTCGATGCAGATGCGAATACAGCCCGCCGCGCGCCAGCAGCTCGACGTGGGTGCCGCGCTCGACAAGCCGGCCCTGATCGAGCACCAGCAGCTGGTCGGCGTGTTCGATCGTCGACAGCCGGTGCGCGATCACCAGCGTGGTGCGGTCGGGCATCAGATGGTTGAGCGCGTCCTGCACCAGCCGTTCGGACTCGGTATCGAGCGCGGCGGTGGCTTCGTCGAGGATCAGGATCGGCGCGTCCTTGAGCATCGCGCGCGCGATCGCCAGCCGCTGGCGCTGGCCGCCGGACAGCCGGCCGCCGTTGTCGCCGATCGGTGCATCGAGGCGCTGCGGCAATCGCTCGACAAACTCCATCGCGTTGGCACCGCGCACCGCCTGTTCCAGCGCCTGCGGCAACGCCCCCGCCATCTCGCCATAGGCGACGTTGGCCGCGACCGTGCCGTCGAACAGCATCACCTGCTGGCCGACCAGTGCGATCTGCCGGCGCAGGTCGGTAAGCCGATAGTCCTGCAGCGGATGGCCGTCGATCAGGATATCGCCGCTCTCGGCGTCGTAGAACCGCGGGATCAGCTTGATCAGCGTCGATTTGCCGCTGCCAGAGCGGCCGACGATCGCGGTGACGGTGCCGGGACGCGCGACGAAGCTGACCGCCGCCAGCGCCGGCACGTTCTGTCCGGGATAGCGCGCCGATACCTCGCGAAACTCGACCAGCCCCTGCGCGCGTACGAGCGCGCGCGTGCCGGCGTCGACCTCGTCGTCGGCGTCGAGCACCAAAAACAGCCGCTGTGCTGAGGCAACGCCGCGCTGCAGCATGCTCTGCACATTGGTGAGCTGTTTGAGCGCCGGGATAATCGCCATCATCGCCATCATCAGCGCCACAAAACCGCCCGCCGTCAGGCGCCCGGCGAGCGCTTCGCGGCCGGCGACAAACAGCAGCAGCGCCAGTCCCACCGCACCCATCAGCTGCACCAGCGCCGAGGAGATGCTGCGCGTGGATTCGACCTTCAACGACAACCGCATGTGCTGGTCGGCGAGCGCACTGTAGCGCGTGAATTGGGCGTCCTGGGCACCGTAGATCTTCACTTCCTGGTGGTTGCTCAGCGACTGGTCGGCGGACTGCATCAGCTGCGCTGAGCTGTCCTGGATACGATGGCTGAAGCGCCGGTAGCGCCGTCCCACCCGGTCCATCACCCACGCCAACGGCGGCGCGAGCACCAGGATCGCGATCGTCACCTGCCAGCTGGTCCAGACCATCACCACCAGCGCCGCAAGAATCTGCAACGACTGCTGCAACATCACCTTGGCCGCATCGATCGTCGCCTGCGCGACCTGGTCGCTGTCCGAGCCCAGCCGCACCAGCATCGACGGCACCGGCTCGGTGTCGAAGCGCAGTCCCGGCAGCCGCAGGTATTTGCCGAGCACCTTGACCCGCATGTCGCGCGCGATGCCGCGGCCGGCGCGCGCCATGTTGTAGTCGGTGAGATAGCCGGCGATGCCGCGCAGCACAAACAGTCCGACGATCGCCAACGGCATCCACAGGCCGACGCTTGAGTCCTTGATCACAAAGGTCTGATCGACGATCGGCTGCATCAGCTTGGTGAACGCGCCGCCGGCAGCGGCCTCGATCAGCATGCCGATCAGCGCCAGCACAAGCAGTGGACGATAGGTTTTGGCAAAGCCGGTCAGCCGTCGGTAGATCGGCCACGTCGCGCCGGACGGCACGCTCATTGCACGGATCCGCTGCGCACCGGCGCAGTCGCTGTCGGTGCGCGCTGTTCCGGCGCGGTGGCATTGGCGATGCGCTTGAAGCCCAGCTGCCCGAGCGCGTCGTAGGCGGTGATCACCGCCTGCCACGGCGTGCGCGCGTCGGCACGCAGCAGCACGCTGCGTTCGCGATCGCCGCCGACGACATCGACGATGGTGCGCTTGAGCGATTCGACGTCGGTGCGCAGCGCCTCGCGGTCGTCGACAAAATAACGCCCGTCGGCATTGATCAGCAGGCTCAGCGACTTCGCGCGCGTGTCGGTCGGCTCGCCGTTGGCTTTCGGCAGCTCGAGCTTGAGCACCGAGCGCGCGTCGAATGTGGTGGTGATCACGAAGAAGATGATCAGGCACAAGATCACGTCGATCATCGGCACCAGATTGATCTCGGGGTTGTCCTCGGCGCGGCGGTCGCGGATGCGCATGCGGCGGTCAGCTCCCCGACGCGACGGTCGTGGCGGGCGTCGGTGCCGGTGCCGCGACCGCGCGCCTGGCATTGCGCGGATCGATCGTGTCCATCAGCGCGATCGCCTCGTGCTCCATCTCGACCAGATAGCCGTCGATGCACGCGCGGAAGTAGCGGTGAAACATCAGCGCCGGCACCGCGACCACCATGCCGGCCGCGGTGCACACCAGCGCCTTGCCGATGCCGCCGGCGAGCTGGTTGACGTCGCCGACGCCGTTGTCGAGGATGCCGAGAAACATCTGGATCATGCCGACCACAGTGCCGAACAGGCCGAGCAGCGGGCCGGCTGCGGCGATCGTGCCGAGCGCATTGAGGTAGCGCTCCATGCGGTGCACGAGATGCCGACCGACATCCTCAACGCGCTCGCGGATCTCGTCGCGAGGTCGCGCGCGGACGTCGAGCGCGGCGGCGAGCAGCGCACCAAGCGGCGAATTGCCGCGCAGCGAGTCGATGTGCGCAGGATCAAGCTTGCCGCGCACCGCCCACGCGCGCACCTCAGCGCCAAGCCCCGGCGGCAGCACGCTGTTGCGGCGCAGCGTCCAGACGCGTTCGACGATGATCGCCAGCGCAATCGCCGACAGCAGCAACAGCGGCAGCATCGGCCAACCGCCCGCCTTGACCAATTCCAGCACGCGCGTCCCCGGGCCGTCTGGCCGTTTGAATCCGGCCGACAGGATAACCGGGGCGCTGCACGCATGCAGTGCATGCCATCCGATGACGGCGTTATTTTCTTGTTGCATCAATGCCTTGCGCGTCCTCGCCGGCCTCGCGCTGCAGGCGCTGCGCGGCGTCCCACAGCCGCGGATGCGACCGTCGCCACGCTTGCGCGTGCGCCGCCGCGCCGTCGATGCGCACGTGCAACGCGCCGCCGTCGAGGGTATCGAACACCTGCGCACCGCTCGCCCGCCAGCGCTGCAGCGCGTCCACCGACGGATGGCCGTAGCGATTGCCGTAGCCGGCCGAGATCAATGCCAGACGCGCCTGCGTCGCGGCGATGAAGGCCGGGTCCGACGACTCGCGGCTGCCGTGGTGCGCGACGACCACGACGTCGGCATGCAGCGCGGCGACGTCGCGGCGGACCAGATCGCGCTCGATCACCGCGCCGATGTCGCCGGTCAGCAGTGCCGCGCCGTGCGCGGTCTCGATGCGCAGCACGCAGCTGGATTCGTTGCCGAGATAGGGGAAATACCCTGGCGGATGCAGGAAGCGGAAACCCACGCCGTCCCACTGCCACGCGCTACCCGCGACGCATGCACGCGTCGGCTGGATGCCGGAGTCCTGCGGCGCGAATGCCAGCGGCAGCGTAAAGGCCTGGCGGATCGCCGGCAAGCCGCCAGCGTGATCGTTGTCGGCATGGCTGACGATCGCCGCGTCGAGCCGGCGCACGCCGAGCGCGCGCAGCGACGGCACACCGACGCGCGCGCCGGCATCGAAACCATCGGGTTGCGCGGCGCCCATGTCGTAGAGCAGCGCGTGATTGGCGGTGCGCACCAGCACCGACAGGCCCTGGCCGACATCGAGCACAACCAGTTCCGCATCGCCGTACGCCGGCAACTGGCGATCCGGCCACAGCAGCGGCAACCACAGCAATGCAGCCAGCGGTTTGGCCGGCACGCCGCGCGGCAGCAGGCACCACGTCGCGCCGATCAGCGCCAGCGGCAGCGCAGCCCAGTGCGCCTGCGGCAACCACCACAGTGCGAACGCGCTCGCCGCCAGCCACTCAAACAGTGGCCAGGCCAGATCGAAGCACCAGGCCGCCGCGTTCCACGCCCACGCACCGGCACCGTCGTGCAGCGCCTCCAGCCCGGTGCCGAGCAGCGACAGCGGCACGACGACGAAGCTCCACCACCCGATCGCGACCAGATTGGCCAACGGCCCGGCCAGCGACGCCTGCCCGAACAGCACCACGGTGAGCGGCAGCAGGCCGAGCATGGCGACGCCCTGCGCGGACAGGAAGTCGGCGATCCGGTGGCTACCGGCATCGGGCAGGCACCACGCCAGCCATGCGACGCCGGCAAAGCTGAGCCAGAAGCCGGCGCTCAGCGCCGCCAGCGGATCGATCAGCAGCATGACCAGCGCCGCGATGCCCAGCGCATCGGCGACGCGCGTCTGTCGGCGCAGCGCGCGCGCCAGCACCACGATCGCGATCATCAGCAGCGTGCGTACCGTCGGCAGCGCGAAGCCGGCGACCGCGGCATAACCCAGCGCACCGCACAGCGCGCCGGCCGCGGCCGCCTGCGTGCGCGGCACCTGCCGCGCCAGCATTGGCACCACGCGCCACACGCCGACGACCAGCAATGCAAACAGCGACGCGACCATGCCGACGTGAAAGCCGGAAATCGCGATCAGGTGGGTGAGTCCGGCCGCGCGCAACGTGTCCCAATCGGCATCGCTGAGGCCACGCGTGTCGCCGAGTGCGAGCGCACGGATGAAGCGCGACGACGGCGCATCGGTCTCGCTGGCGATACGCGCGGACATGCGTTCGCGCCAGGCATCGATGCCCTGCGCCGCGGCAAGTTGTCGCGCATGCGCGGGATCGCGCACGTAGCCGGTGGCCGTCACGCGCTGCGCGAGTGCGGAGCGTTCGCTGTCAAACACACCCGGATTGCGCAGCCCGCGCGGCGCGCGCAGGCGCAACTGCAATTGCCAGCGGGCGCCCGAAGCGATCTCGCCGCGCCGCGATTTTACCGGCTTGCCGTCATCGTCGTACCACGACAGCTGCAGCTCGCGCCCACGCAGCGCCGCATGCTGTGCGGCATCGTCATCGACGCGGAAGCGGAAGCGCGTGCGTCGCGGCTCCTCGACCGGCAGATCGAGCACACGGCCGCTGACGGTGACGTCGCCGCGTTCGAGCGCGATCGGCAACTGCGCCGACAGCGAGGCCGCCGCATGCAGGCCGAACAGCGCGACGCCGAATGCGCCGGCACCGACCGCGCGACGCCAGCCGGATCGGGTCCAGCCATAACCGCCGACGATCGCCAGCAGTGCGAACACCGGCCACGGCGGCAAGGCCGGCAGCCAGGCGCAGGCGGTGATGCCGGCCAGCAGTGCGGCGGCGGCGATGCCGAATGGCGGCATGCTGCTGGCAGCGGCGATCGTCGCGACCATCGACGTCTGCGCGACATCGCCGTCATGGCCGCTGCCACCGGGGAGTTGCGCGTTGGATCGGCCGATCGTCATTCCAACCTCCTTGTCGTACAAGCTCCGCTCAACCCGTATGCGTCGGATGGCGCGACATCCTTCGCGCTTGCGATGACAAATGCATCAAAACACTAATTCTTAAGCGTCGCTATGAGAGCAGCCATGGCCGCGACAAGGCGCTTCGGTAAACTTCGTCGCCGCCGGCCGCTCCACAAAAGCAATCCACATCATCGATTCTTGCGACAAAATCGCCGCTACACCTCCGCCGCCGCCAGTTCGCGCAGCCTGCCCTCGTGCAGTTCCAGCACGCGGTCGAGCCGACGCGCGAGGCGTCGGTCGTGGGTGACCAGCACTAGGCTGGTGCGGTGCGCGCGGTTGAGTTCCAGCATCAGCTCGAACACGTTGGCGGCGGTTTTTTCGTCGAGATTGCCGGTCGGCTCGTCGCCGAGCATGCAGCCGGGCTTGTTGACCAGCGCGCGCGCGACCGCCGCACGCTGACGCTCGCCGCCGGACAGCTCGCCGGGCTTGTGGCCGAGACGATGACCGAGACCCACCGACTCAAGCAAGGCCTTCGACACCTTCGCCGCATCGGCAACCGCGATGCCGCCGAGCATCACCGGCAGCATCACGTTTTCGAGCGCGGTGAACTCCGGCAGCAGGTGATGGAACTGATACACGAAGCCTAACGCACCGTTGCGCAGCCGGCCGCGCTCGGCGTCCGACAGCGCACTCATCTGCCGGCCGGCGACATACACCTCGCCAGCGGTCGGCGTGTCGAGGCCGCCGAGCAGATGCAGCAGCGTGCTCTTGCCGGCACCCGACGCACCGAGGATCGCGACCGTTTCGCCGGCTTGTACCGACAGGTCGAGCCCATTGAATACCGGCGTGTGCATTTTTCCTTCGGCATAGGTCTTGGCCAGCCCCTCCGCACGGATCACCTCCTCGCCCAGGGCCAAGCTTGTCCCTTGCCCCTGCCCTCCCCTCTCCCGCCTCCCGTCTGCCGTCTGCCGGTTATTCATAACGCAGCGCCTCCGCCGGCGCGGTCCGCGCCGCGCGCCACGCCGGATAGATCGTCGCAAGGAGCGCCATCACCAGCGCGACGATCGCGATGGTAACGACGTCGCTGGTCTGCAGTTGGGTCGGCAAGCCGGTGATGTAGTACACGTCTTCCGGCATCAGCTGCACGCCGAACACCGCCTCGATGCCGCGCAGGATGTGTTCGAGGTTGAGCGTCAGCACGATGCCGCCAATCACCCCGAGTACGGTACCGATGGTGCCGATGGTCGAGCCTTGCACCATGAACACCTGCATCACGCCGCGCGGCGTCAGCCCCAGCGTGCGCAGGATCGCGATGTCGGCCTGCTTATCGGTAACCAGCATCACTTGCGACGACACCAGATTGAACGCGCCCATCGCGATGATCAGCGACAACAGGATCGCCATCATCGTCTTCTCGAGCTTGAGCGAGCGGAATAGGTTGGCGTTTTCGGTCGACCAGTCGCTGATGCGGTACAGGCCCTTCAGGCGCAGCGCGAGATCGCGCGCGACATCCCAGGCTAGGTCCATGTCGTGCAGGCGCAGGCGCACGCCGGTGACACCGTCGCCCATGCGCAGCACGCGCTGGGCGTCGGCGATGTTGACGATCGCCAGGCCCTTGTCGAACTCCTGATAGCCGGCCTCGAAGATGCCGCTGACCGTGTAGCGCTTGAGCTGCTGCATCGCACCCATCGGCGTGGCGCGGATGTCGGTGAGCACGACGATCTTGTCGCCGACGCCGGCACCAAGCCATACCGCGAGTTCGCGGCCGAGCACGATGTTGAAGCTGCCCGGCGTGAGGTCGGCGAGCGTGCCCTGCACCATCTTGTCGGCGAGCACCGACACCTTGCCCTCCTCGTCCGGATCGACGCCGCGGATGATCGCCGGTTGCTTGCGGCTGCCGGTCAGCAGCGCCTGGGTCTCGACGTAAGCCGCGGCACCGGCGATGCGCGGGTCCTGGCGCGCGGCGGCAACCGCCCGCTGCCAGTCGTCCATCACCTCGCCATCGGCGCTGATCGTCGCGTGCGCGGCCATCTGCAGCATGCGGTCGCGGATCTCGCGCTGAAAACCACTCATCACCGCCAGCGTGGTAATCAGCGCAGCGACGCCGATGGCGATGCCGAGGATCGAGGCCAGCGAGATGAAGGAGATGAAGTTGTTGCGGCGCTTGGCGCGCAGATAGCGCAGGCCGATCGCGACAGGAAGGGGTTTGAACATGAGCTGGGTGAGGGCGCGCGTTAGCGGACGCCCACAAGGCGTCTGCTGCGATCCCGAACGCACGGCCAAGGATGGCCGGGCCGGCGGATCAGAAGTGAAAATTGCTTCGCCATGGAGGGCATCGACTCGGTTGAAGAGCAATTGGGGCGCTATCGTGCCATCGAAGCCGGCGACCGCGCAGCACTGGCGGCCGCTGCGGCCAGCCGCAGTTCACGCCGTGACGCGGCCGGCAGCACGTCGGGCCAGAACGCCAGTCGACGCGTGCGACCCATGTCGTCGCGCCAGCGCAGCACCGCCAGCGGACCGCGCCAACGCAGCTGCAGGTCTTCGGCGGGGCGGCCGTCGATCGTCGATATCACCTCGTCGCCTGCCGCGATCACCAGCGCCACCGCCGGCCGTGCCCGTTCGCGGCCTGCGATCGCGATGCCGTACGCCAGCGCCGCCAGTGCCAGCGGCCACGCCGCCAGTCGCGGCATCTCCGACGCCACCACCGCAAACGCCGCGAGCACGCCGAGCGTCAGCAGCGCGGCGACGAACCAGGGTGACGGTCGCCACTCAAGCCTGGCCGCGGATGCCGTCATCAGGCGGCGGTAGGGTGCGGATGTGCTGGACGAGTGCATCGAGTGCGGCATCGGTCGGGCGCTCATTGCCGAGGAACCAGCGCCACAGCCTATCGTCCTCGCCGTCCAGCAGCCGTAGGAAAACCCCGCGCTCGGCCTCGGACGACGCCGCCCAGCACTGATCCAGCCAGCGCATCAGCAACTGGTCGAGTTCGCGCATGCCGCGCCGGCAGCGCCAACGCAGCCGTTTGAGTTCCGCATCGTTGCTCACGACAGCAGGCGGAACGCGAGATACGCCCAAAGCGCGCACAGCACGGAACCGCCTGCCATATAAGCCATGAAACGATGCATCACCTTGTTATACGTGCATTGGATCGCGCTATGGACGAAACGCAAGGCCACGAAAAGCCAAGCGAGCGCGAGCATGATCGGCGTCGCCAGCTCGGCGATGGCGGCGACGACCGTCGCCAGATAGAACAGCACCGGCAACTCGAACAGATTGCGGAAGTTATCCGCGACACGGCTGTCGGTCAGCCGCGCCAAAGCCTGCACGGAGGTCGCGACGGCTTGCGGATGGATGCGCTCGCGCTTCATCTGCCCGATGCGCACCACGAACATGCGGCACCAGACTGCGAACGTCAAACCGACCAGGGCGAGCGCCGGATAGAAGACGTTGACGTCGGACACCCCGGCTCAGCTCTGCCGCGCCAGCATCAGCTGCTTGATCTCGCCGATCGCGCGCGCCGGGTTGAGGCCTTTCGGGCAGGTGCGCGCGCAGTTCATGATGGTGTGGCAGCGATAAAGCTTGAATGGGTCTTCGAGGTCGTCGAGCCGTGCACCGGTGTCCTCGTCGCGCGAGTCGACGATCCAGCGGTAGGCCTGCAACAGCACGGCCGGGCCGAGGTAGCGGTCGCCGTTCCACCAGTAGCTCGGGCACGCGGTGCTGCAGCACGCGCACAGGATGCATTCGTACAGACCGTCGAGCTTGGCGCGGTCTTGCTTCGATTGCAGGCGCTCGCGGTCCGGCGGCGGCGCGCTCTGGGTGCGAATCCACGGCTGGATCGACGCGTACTGCGCATAGAAGTGCGTGAGGTCGGGGACCAGATCCTTGACCACCTCCATGTGCGGCAGCGGATAGATCGGTACCTCGGCCTTGCCCTTGCCGCAGTCTGCGATCGCCTTGGTGCAAGCTAACGTGTTGGTGCCGTCGATGTTCATCGCACAGCTGCCGCAGATGCCTTCGCGGCAGGAACGGCGGAAGGTCAGCGTCGGATCGATCTCGTTCTTGATCTTGATCAGCGCGTCGAGAACCATCGGCCCACACTTGTCGAGGTCGATCTCGTAGGTGTCGGTGCGCGGATTTTCGCCGTCGTCCGGGCTCCAGCGATACACCTTGAACTCGCGCACGCGCGTGGCCCCGGCCGGCGCGGAAAAGCGCTTGCCCTTGTGGATCTTCGAGTGCTTGGGGAGGGTGAATTCAGCCATTTCAGTGTCCGGGAATGGGGAATGAGGAATCGGGAATCGTAAAAACTCAAGAACCGGAATCCTGCCATTCCCGATTCCCATTTCCCCATTCCCAGCTCTAATACACACGCGCCTTCGGCGGCACGACATCCACCTCGTCGTCGAGGGTGTACATGTGCACCGGGCGGTAGTCGATGTAGGTGCGGCCGTCGTCGGCCACCCAGCACAGGGTGTGCTTCTGCCAGTCGGCGTCGTTGCGGTCCGGAAAATCCTCGCGCGCGTGCGCGCCGCGCGATTCGGTGCGGTTTTCGGCGGAGACTATCGTCGCTACGGCTTGGCCGAGCAGGTTCTGCAGTTCGAGCGTCTCGATCAGGTCGGAGTTCCAGATCAGCCCGCGGTCGCTGACCTTGACGTCGTTAAACGAGTCGTTGATCGCGCGCACCTTGGCGACGCCTTCGGCCAGCGTCTCGCCGGTACGGAACACCGCGGCATCGGCCTGCATCGCACGCTGCATGCGGTCGCGGATCAGCGCCGTCGGCGTGCCGCCGTTGGCGTTGCGCAGACGGTCGAGATTGGCGAGCGCGGCATCGCAGGCATCACCCGCCAACGGGCGGTGGTTTTGATCGGGCTTGATGGTCTCGGCGCAGCGGTTGGCCACGGCACGGCCAAACACCACCAGATCGAGCAGCGAGTTGGAACCGAGCCGATTGGCGCCATGCACCGACACGCAGGCAGCCTCGCCGATCGCATACAGGCCGGGGATCACGTGGTCCGGATCGCCAGCACGCAGCTGTACCACTTCACCG
>JBOHYD010000110.1:0-2012 GCA_050737635.1 Luteimonas sp.
GTGCACCCCCGCCACCGCTCTCCCCGACGGATCCGCCGCCGTCGCGAAGCTCGCATCCCATGCGATCGCCGCCGGCGAGGAGCACGCGATCGACTTGCCGCCGGGGACGGTTTCCGCGCATGCGGTCCCGGGGAAGGCTTGCTCGAACACGCTGCGATAGAAGTAGGCTTCCTTGGTCTGCGGCGGGTTGATCGGGAAGCGCTTTGCGGCCGCGGTGAGTTCGCGGTCGCTGACGATGGCCTCGGCATGCGCCTTGAGGCCGTCGATCCAGCCGTAGCCGACACCGTCACTGAACTGCTCTTTCTGGCGCCACAGAATCGACTCCGGCAGATAGCCGTCGAAGGCTTCGCGCAGCACGGCCTTCTCGATGCGGCGGTGTCCGTCGCCGCGAGCGCCAACCATCTTGTGCCGCGCGTCCATGCGCATCGCGACATCGAGGAATTCGACGTCGAGAAACGGCACGCGCGGTTCGACGCCCCAGGCCATCATCGACTTGTTGGCGCGCAGACAGTCGTAGTTGTACAGCGCGTCGAGCTTGCGGATGAGCTCTTCGTGGAACGCGCGCGCGTCGGGGGCTTTGTGGAAGTACAGGTAGCCGCCGAAAATTTCATCGGAACCCTCGCCCGACAGCACCATCTTCACGCCCATCGCCTTGATCCGCCGCGCCAGCAGAAACATCGGCGTCGACGCGCGGATGGTGGTGACGTCGTAGGTTTCGATGTGGCGGATCACGTCGGGCAGCGCATCGAGACCTTCGGCAAAGGTGTATTCGAAGCCGTGGTGCACGGTGCCGATCGCGGCGGCGGCGACTTCGGCGGCGGCAAGGTCGGGCGAGCCTTTCAAACCGATCGCGAACGAGTGCAGGCGCGGCCACCAGGCTTCGGTGACGTCATCGTCCTCGACGCGCTTACGCGCGAAACGCGCGGCCACGGCGGCGACCAGCGACGAGTCCAACCCGCCCGACAGCAGCACGCCGTAGGGCACGTCGGTCATCAACTGGCGGTGCACGGCGCGCTCGAAGGCCTCGCGCAACTCCTGCGGCGAGACGTCGACGCCCTGCACGGTGTCGTAGTCGCGCCACGGCTTGGCGTAGTACTTGGTCAAGGTGCGCGTGGCGGTGTCGTAGCAGTGGCCGGGCGGAAACTGCGCGACGTCCGCGCACAGGCCGGCGATGGCCTTCATTTCCGACGCGACGCACAGCCGGCCTTCGCGGTCGTGGCCCCAGTACAGCGGGCACACGCCCATCGGATCGCGCGCGATCAGTGCGCGGCCATTCGCGCGGTCCCACAGCGCAAACGCGAAGATGCCGTTGAGCGCATTGAGCAGGTCGTGCGGGGATTGCTCGCGGTACAGCGCGCTGATGACTTCGCAGTCGGAGCCGGTCTGAAAATCGTAGACCTGCGTCAGCGCCGCCTTGAGCTCGCGGTGGTTGTAGATTTCGCCGTTGACCGCAAGCACGAGTTCGCCGTCGGCGGACGCGATCGGCTGCGAGCCGCCAGCCGGATCGACGATCGCGAGGCGCTCGTGGACGAGGATCGCACTGTCGTCGACGTGCACACCGCTCCAGTCGGGACCGCGATGGCGCTGGCGCTGCGAGAGTTCCAGCGCCTGTCGTCGCAGCGCGGGAAGGTCGTCGCCGGGCTGCAGCCCGAAGATGCCGAGGATCGAACACATGGGGTGGTTCTCCGAGCGGGGTTGGCAGGCCGTGAGGGCGGCGTGTTGTGGGAGGAGCGAGTGGAGAGCAACGAGGAACGAGTCGACGCCGGCGGTCCTGCAACAAAAAACCCGCGACTTGCGCGGGTTTCGGGAGGGTGCAGTGACCGCCTGCGCCTAATCGCCGACCCGCCTTGTGGGCGTACGATTATTCCGGTCACCATGATTGCGGCTGATGGCGGGACCGACGGTGGCGGGAACACGAAGCATGCACACGACGCTACCCCGACCGCGACGCCATGGCAAGCCTAGCTGTGGTTTCTCATGAAAACCCGCAGCTGCGCTCCATGGGCGCGATG
>JBOHYD010000111.1:0-10152 GCA_050737635.1 Luteimonas sp.
GTCGTCGGCAGCGCTGCCAAAGCGCGCCAGCACCGACGCGATCGTCGACGCGGCGACGCCGAGCGCGTGCGCGGCGAGCGCGGCGGCGGCGGCGT
Organism: Luteimonas sp.; assembly: GCA_050737635.1. GTDB lineage: Bacteria > Pseudomonadota > Gammaproteobacteria > Xanthomonadales > Xanthomonadaceae > Luteimonas. The sequence continues at coordinate 96 of JBOHYD010000111.1, forward strand.
TGGCGATGTTGTAGGTCGCACGGCCGGCCAGCGTCAGCGGCATGTCGAGGATCGCGCCGAGGTCGTGGGCGTCATCGTCGCGCGACAGCATCAACCGACCGTCGCGCACGGCGCATGTCGCACCACCGTCGCGACGGCACGCGACCAGCAGCGGGGTATCGAAATCGAGCGCGCACCAGCCGCGTGGACACGGCAGCGCCGCCGACTGGCGCACCAGGATCGGATCGTCGGCGTTGAGCACCAGCAAGCCATCGGCATGGATCGCACGCGCGACGGTGAGCTTGACTGCGGCGAGGTCGTCGAGGTCGTGGATGCCGTATTCGCCGAAATGATCGGCGCTGACATTGGTGACTACCGCGACGTTGGCATCGCACAGCGCCAGCCCGCGCCGCAGCATGCCGCCACGTGCGGTCTCGAGGATCGCCGCCTGCACCTGTGGCTGGCGCATCGCGGTGCGCGCGCCGGCCGGCCCGGAAAAATCGCCGGACTCGAGCGCCACGCCATCGACAAATACGCCATCGGTGCAGCTGTGCGCGGTGTGCCAGCCATGCGCGCGCGTCATCGCCGCGATCAGCCGTACGGTGGTGGTCTTGCCGTTGGAGCCGGTGACCAGCGCGGTCGGGATGGCGTGCAATGCCGCCCAGTCGATGGCGTCGACCGCGGGCAAGGCATCGATCGGCCAGCTGCGGCTGCCTGCTCCCGCGCCGATCGAGATCGCGTCGTCGTCGGGCAGGAACGGCAGCGCTCGCGCCACCGCCGCGTCATGCAGGGCGATCAGGGCCGGCCTGGCTTCGGCGGCGGCGAGCGCGCGCAGGCTTTGCAGTGTGTGCGGCTGTTGATCTTCCCTTCTGCCATCGGGAGAAGGTGCCCATAGGGCGGATGAGGGGGGGATGTTTCCGGCGACAGAAGTCTTGGCTGCTGCAGTGTCAACACGACTCCAGATATCAGCAAGCACATCGTCCGTGTGCTGCATCACCTGATGATTCCAATAACGCAAGGTCGTGACTCCGCGCGCGGCCACAAAAGCGTCCCGGCGCGCATCCAGCGCGCGATGGGCAGTCTCGTTGTGCTGTCCGCCATCCAGCTCGATGGCAAGTTTCAAGTCATGGCAATAGAAATCGAGCACGTAGGGGCCGAATGCTTTCTGTCGGCGGAATTTCTGCCCGTGCAGACGACGATCACGCAGACATGACCAGATCAGTTGCTCGGCGTCGGTGGCGTTGGCGCGCAGGTTTCGGATGAAGGCGAGGGTCTGCGGGTCGAAGGGGATTTTTTTTCTGCTGGATCGCCGAATGCTGTCGGCTTCCTCCCTCATCCGCCCTCCGGGCACCTTCTCCCGGGGGGAGAAGGAAACAGCAAGCGCATCGCGCCACGCCCACTCGTTGACCTCGGTCGCGGCGTAGAGCTGGTCCATCGGCGCAGCGAACGCCAGCGATACGCCGCTGCGGTGGCGGCGCGCGACGATGTCGCCGTCGGGCCAGCCCAGCGCGGCCCGCGCGGCGGCGATGTTGTCGCGCCAGCGCTGCAGCGTGGCGTCGTCGATCGCCAGCCCGCGCGCGGACTCCAGCGCCGCGCCGGTGCCGGCAAAATAGACGTTGCAACCGGTCAGCCGGCGCGAGTCGTCGAACGGATCAGTCATCGGTCAGTCGCTGTCTTCGCGCTCGAACACCAGCCCGCGCTCGTCGCGGACCACGCCTTCGATCGGCACGTAGGCATCGGCGTCGAGCGCGGGTTGCAGCGCTGGCAATTCCGGCCTGAGCAGCGGTTTCGGCGCCTCGCCGTCGGGCTGGAACTTGGTGATCTGCTTCCAGGTGCGCGCGAGCGCATCGGCAAACATCACGATCAGGTCGCCCGGCGCCCCCATGCGCAGCGCGGCGTCGACCGCCTGCTGCTCGTCGGGGATCACGCGGATGGCCTCGCTCGCCACGCCGGCTTGCTTCAGCGCCGCGGCGATGATCCGCGGCACCTCGTCGCCGTCGCGGCCGCGCAACGCGTCGTCGCGGCGCACGATGTAGCGGTCGAAACGGCCGGCCACCGCATCGGCGATCGCGACCAGATCGGCATCGCGGCGATCGCCGGGACCGCTGAGCACCACGATGCGACGGCCGCTCACCTCCAGCCGCCGCACCAGGTCGGCGATCATCGCGACCGCGTGCGCGTTATGGCCATAGTCCATCAACACCTTGAACGGATGTTCGCCGTACACGTTCATCCGCCCCGGGGCCTGGAAAAACGTGGTGTCGAAGGTGCGCAACCCTTGCCGGATCGCGTCGAGCTTGATGCCGAGCGAAAACGCCATTGCCGCGGCAACCATCGCGTTCTGCACGTTGTGCAGCGCGCGGCCTTCCATCGTCGCCGGGATCAGGTGCGTCCACAGCAGCGGAATGTGACTGCCCTTGTCGTACAGGGTGATCATGTGGCCGTTGACGCCGGCCTCCAACGCGCAGGCCCGGCCGCCGGCGCGGATGTGCTCGCGCACCAGCGCGTGCGAGGGGTTCATGGTCACGTAGCAAATGGTTTTGGCATCGGTGTACGCGGACATTTTCAGCACGTTGGGGTCGTCGGCGTTGAGCACCGCGCATTCGGTCGCGACCTCGACCACCACGCGCTTGATTTCCGCCAGCTGCTCCAGGGTGTCGATGCCCTTGAGTCCGAGATGATCGGAGGCGACGTTGAGCACCGCGCCGACGTCGACGCTGCGCACGCCCATGCCGGCGCGCAGCAGGCCGCCTCTGGCGGTTTCGAGCACCGCGAGGTCGATGTGCGGATCCGACAGCACCATGCGCGCGGACACCGGGCCGGTCATGTCGCCCTCGACGGTGCGCTGGCCATCGATGTACACGCCGTCGGTGGTGGTCAGGCCCGGCGTGTAGCCGGCCATCTTGGCGACGTGCGCGAGCATGCGCACGGTGGTGGTTTTGCCGTTGGTGCCGGTGATCGCGGCGATCGGCACCCGCGACGGCGAGCCCGGCGGGAACAACATGTCGATCACCGGCCCGGCGGCGTCGCGCGGCGTGCCTTCGCTGGGAGCGACGTGCATGCGGAAGCCGGGCGCGGCATTGACCTCGCAGATGCCGCCGCCGATGGTCTTGTAGCTCTCGGCGATGTTGGTGGAAATGAAATCCACGCCGCCGACGTCGAGCCCGATCGCGCGGATCGCGCGTACCGCCATGTCGCGGTTATCGGGATGGATGATGTCGGTGACATCCGTCGCGGTGCCGCCGGTGGACAGGTTGGCGGTCGAGCGCAGATAGACGATTTCATCGGTGCCCGGCACCGAATCGACGGTGTAGCCGACGCGCTCCATCATCAACTGCGCCTGCGCGTCGAGCTCGATGCGGGTGAGCACTTTCTCGTGGCCGACGCCACGACGCGGATCGGCGTTCACCGCCTCGACCAGCGCCGCGATCGTGCGGCGGCCGTCGCCGATCACATGTCCGGGCGTGCGTCGGGTCGCGGCGATCAGCTCGCCATTGATGACCAGCAGGCGATGGTCGTCGCCGCTGACATAAGTCTCGACGATCACCGAGCGCGAATGCGCGGACGCGGCGACGAAGGCTTCGCGGATGGCGTCGTCGTCGCTGATGTTGATGGTGATGCCGCGGCCGTGGTTGCCGTTGTAGGGCTTGAGCACCACCGGCCCGCCGAGCTTGCGCGCGGCCTTCAGCGCGTCGGCCTGGGTGTTGACCAGTTGCTGGCGCGGCACCGGCAGGCCGAGCGAGCCGAGGATCTTGTTGGTCTCCTCCTTGTCGCTGGCTAGCTCGACGGCGATGTGCGGCGTCTTGCCGGTTACCGTCGCCTGGATGCGTTGCTGATAGCGGCCGTGGCCAAACTGGATCAGCGACGAAACAGGATTGAGGCGCAACCACGGAATGCCGCGCCCCTCGGCCGCGCGCACCAGCGACGCCGTCGATGGGCCAAGCGCGCGGCGCTGCGCGTAGCGGATGAAGTCGTCGCGCGCGGTTTCCCAGTTCCAATCATCGGGCACCGCACCCTGCGCGCGCTTCTCCGTGCGCAGCTCCATCGGCAGCAGCGAATTCAGCAACCTCAGGCCGAGCTCGCCGGCGGCGATGCCCTCCTCCTTCTGCGCGTATTCGTAGACCATCGAATACACCCCTGGACGGTCATCGGAAATGCTGCGCGTCTTGCCGAAGCTGACGTCCTCGCCGGCAACGTTCTGCAGTTCCAGCGCGACGTGTTCGAGCACGTGGCCGAGCCAGGTGCCCTCGCCTTCGCGCATCCGCCGCACAAAGCCGCCGGGCTGTCGATACGAGCAGCCGTGCTCGGCCAGGCCCGGGAGTGCGGCGATCAGGCCGTCGATGAAGCCATCGCCAAGCCGTGCGGTCGGCCAGGCTTCGAGTTCGCCGAGGTCGAGTTCGAGGCGGATGACCGGAAAATGCGCGTAATGCGACGGGCCGACGAACACGGAACGGTTGAGGACGCGCATGGTGTCTCCGTTTGGGCCGAGGCAACGCTGATCTCGGTCGGATTCGATAAGGGATGCCACCACAGCATCCACGTCCGCGGCGTTGCCGGCAACCGCGGTCATGGTTGGTGTGATGTCCAGCGTCGCAAGACACCCTTCGCGTGCGGGAGTGGGTCTCTCGATGCGGTCGACACGATCGCGACCGCATCACGCGATCCGCGGCATACCGGCCCGTTGACGGCGGTTGCTTACTCGCTCGCCGGAAACACCGCCAACGTACCCGGCGACGCGCAGCGCGTGCGCAGGTGATAGGTCGCGCCCGCGACGAGGATGTGCACGGTCAGGCCAAGCAGGCACACCGCCTGGCTCTGGCTGACCTCGGCCATCGACGAGAACGTCAGCGCGCCGGCGTCGACCACGGTCACCGAGCCGCTGCCTTCGACCTCGACGGTGTCGTCGGGGCCGATAAACGCCGCGGTGTCTTCATCCAGCCCGATGCCGATCGCGAACGGGTTGTAGGCGAGTGCGGCGACCAGCCGGCCGAGACGGTCGCGCTGGCGGAAATGCTGGTCGATGATGAAGCGATTGGTGAGCCCGAGGCCCGGTGCGAGGCGCACGCTGCCCGCGCGCGGCGACGCACCTTCCTTGCCGAACGCGATCATGTGCTCGCTGAGGATGCTGGCCCCGGCGCTGGTGCCAGCGACGTGGGTGCCGCGCGCATTGCGTTCGCGGATCAGCCGCGCGGCGGCGGTGCCGCCGATAATCGTCGAGATGCGCAACTGGTTGCCGCCGGTGAAGAACACGCCGCTGGCGGCTTCGATACGGCGCAGGAAGTCTTCATTCTCGCCATCGGCACGCGCGCCGATCGCCAACGACGTGGCGCGCCCGGCTTCGAGGCGTTCGAACAGCTGCTCGTAGCGCCGACCGGTATCGGCGAGCCGGCTGGCGGTCGGGATGATGACTATGTCGGCATCACGGCCGCCGCACAGTTGTACGAAGCGCTTGAGGATGCGGCGTCGGGTCTCCTTGTCCTCCGCGCCGCCGATCGGGACGATCCAACCGCGTTGTTCGCCATCGGCGACCCTGCTCGGACACATGCAACCACGACTCCTCGACAGCCCGCGCCGCGCCGCGACGCCCACACCGACGGCGGGCGGCCAAAATAGCATGGCGTCCGCGCATCGCCGACGGCGGACGACGGACGGCAGTTGGCGCGCTGACGGATGCCGGGGCGTCGGGCGGGTCAACCCAGCCTAGATCGAAGCCGATGCCGCCAACCGCTGCGTCGTCGCCACGTAATCGTCAAGCCGGGCACGCGCGACGCCGGAAGCGATGGCCGCGCGCGCGCGCGCGATGCCGTCGGCGATCGAATCGGCGACACCGGCGGTGTAGATCGCCGCGCCGGAGTTCAACGCGACGATTTCCAGCGGCAGGCCGGGGTTGCCGTCGAGGGCGTCGAGCAGCATCGCCTTCGACTCGGCGGCGTCGTCGACGCGCAAGTTGCGGCTAGCGGCCATCGCGATGCCGAAATCCTCGGGGTGGATTTCGTATTCGCGCACCTTGCCATCGCGCAGTTCGCCGACCAGGGTGCCGGCGCCGAGCGAGATCTCGTCCATGCCGTCGCGACCCCACACCACCAGCGCGCGCGTCGCGCCAAGCTGCTGCAGCACGCGCACCTGGATGCCGACCAGATCGGGATGGAACACGCCCATCAGGATGTTGTCGGCCGCGGCCGGGTTGGTCAACGGCCCGAGGATGTTGAACAGCGTGCGCACACCCATTTCGCCGCGCACCGGTGCGACGACTTTCATCGCCGGATGGTGGATCGGCGCGAACATGAAGCCGATCCCGCAATCGGCGATGCAGCGCGCGACCTGCGCCGGCGACAGCGTGATGCTCGCGCCCAGCGCTTCGAGCACATCGGCGCTGCCGGACTTGGACGACACGCTGCGATTGCCGTGCTTGGCGACCCTGGCCCCGGCCGCGGCGACCACAAACATGCTGGCGGTGGAGATGTTGAAGGTGTGCGCGCCGTCGCCGCCGGTGCCGACGATGTCGACCAGGTGCGTGCGGTCGGCGACCGGCACCGGCAGCGCGAACTCGCGCAGCACCGTCGCCGCGCCGGCGATCTCGTCGACGGTTTCCTTCTTGACCCGCAGCCCGGTGAGGATCGCCGCGGTCATCAGCGGCGACACCTCGCCGCGCATGATCTGCCGCATCAGCTCGACCATCTCGTCGAAGAAGATCTCGCGATGCTCGATGGTGCGCTGCAAGGCTTGTTGCGGGGTGATAGGCATGGGGGGAGGCGAGGAACGAGAAATGAGGAACGGGGAACCGGGGAACCGGGGAACCGGGGAACCGGGGAACGAGGATAGCGAGTCGCGGAGTGGGTCAGGCTGCTATTTTTGCTCGTCATCCCGGCGCAAGCCGGGACCCAGCTGGATGCGCATGCGGTGCCGGCGACTGACGCTTGGGTCCCAGCGTTCGCCGGGATGACAGTTCGGCGGTCTGGCGAAATGTTGGCTGGAGATGGTGGGAGGTGGGAGGTGGGAGGAGCGTATCGGTTTTTTGCTCGTCATCCCGGGGCGTCGGCATCATCCGGCGTAGGAGCGCCCCAGGCGCGATGGGCTTGGCCGGTAACGCCCGATCGCGCCCCTGGGGCGCTCCTACAACCGCCGATCACCGCATCAAGAAGTTCTGCAGCAGCGCATGCCCGTGTTCGGTGAGGATCGACTCCGGATGGAATTGCACGCCCTCCACCGGATGCTCGCGATGGCGCAGGCCCATGATCTCCTCGATCGAGCCGTCGCCGTTCTCGGTCCACGCGGTGACCTCCAGCGCGTCGGGCAATGTGCTCTTGTCGACCACCAACGAGTGGTAGCGCGTGGCCTCGTAGCGGTCCGGCAAGCCGGCAAACACGCCGCGGCCGTGGTGGCGGATCGACGAGGTCTTGCCGTGCATGATCCGGCCGGCGCGCACGACGTCGCCGCCGTAGGCTTGGCCGACGCCCTGATGGCCGAGGCAGACGCCGAGGATCGGCGTGGTCGCACCGAACCTGCGGATCACCTCCAGCGACACGCCGGCCTCGTCGGGGGTGCGCGGGCCGGGCGAGATCACGATGCGCTCCGGCGCGAGGGCCGCGATCGCATCGACGCTCAGCTCGTCGTTGCGTACCACCTTGACCTCGGCCCCGAGCACCTGCAGGTACTGCACGAGGTTCCAGGTGAAGCTGTCGTAGTTGTCGATCATCAATAGCATGAGTTAGCTCGAAGCGAGGTTAGGTAGACAACGATCAGCACGCGGTCGACGGATTTCTACCGAGCGCTGTCGCCGGGCCTGCATAAGCTATTTCGCACGAAAATCCCGCCTCCTCAGAGCCCCTTTGCCGCCTGCGCCACCGCGCGGAACAGCGCGCGGCCCTTGTTCATCGTCTCTTGCCATTCGGTCTCCGGATCGGAGTCGTAGACGATGCCGGCACCGGCCTGCACATGCAGGCGGCCGTCCTGGATCACCGCGGTACGGATCGCGATCGCGGTGTCGGCGTCGCCGTGCCAGCCGATGTAGCCGACCGCGCCGGAGTACACGTTGCGCTTGACCGGCTCCAGCTCGCGGATCAGCTCCAGCGCGCGGATCTTCGGCGCGCCGCTGACGGTGCCGGCCGGGAACGTTGCGCGCAGCACGTCGGCATAGCTCAGGCCGTCCTTCAACCGGCCGGTGACCTCGCTGACGATGTGCACCACATGGCTGTAGCGCTCGATGCCGAAGCGCTCGCCGAGGGTGACGCTGCCGGCCTGCGAGACGTGGCCGACATCGTTGCGGCCGAGGTCGATCAGCATCAGGTGCTCGGCGCGCTCCTTCGGGTCGGCGAGCAGTTCGGCTTCGAGCGCGCTGTCCTGTTCGGGTGTCGCGCCGCGCGGGCGGGTACCGGCGATCGGCCGCACGGTGATCGTGCCGCCCTGCTGGCGCACCAGGATTTCCGGCGAGGAGCCGACCACCTGGGTGCCGCCGACGTCGAGAAAATACATGTACGGCGACGGATTGAGCGCGCGCAGCGCGCGGTACACATCGACCGGCCGCGCGCGGAACGGCACGCTCAGCCGCTGCGACAGCACCACCTGGAAGACGTCGCCGGCGGCGATGTACTCCTTCGACCGGCACACCGCGTCGATGAAACCCTCGCGGGTGAAGCCGGACACGAAATCGGCCTCGTCAAGCGCGGCGGGCTGCAGAGTTTCCGGATAGCCCGCACCGCCGTGGCGCAGCCGGTGGGTCAGCGCATCGAGCCGGCGATTGGCGCGCGCCCAGGCCTGCGGCGCGCGCGGATCGGCGTGCACGATCAGGTACAGCCGGCCCTTGAGGTTGTCGAATACCGCGACTTCCTCGCTGAGCATCAGCAGGATGTCGGGCGTGCCGAGTTCGTCGGGTTTGTGGCTGCCGTCGGCCTGCGGCGCGGCGAGATGCGGCTCGATGTAGCCTATGCATTCGAAACCGAACCAGCCGACCAGGCCGCCGGTGAATCCGGGCAGGCCGTCGAGCTTGGGCACCGACTGCTCGGCGCGCAGCCGCTCGACTTCGGCGAACGGATCGGCGATCTCGCGCGTGGCGACCACCGCGCCGTGATCGCTGACGGTCAGCGTGTGGCCGTGAAACGCATACACCCGCGTCGCCGGCAGGCCGATGATCGAATAGCGGCCGAAACGCTCGCCGCCTTCGACCGATTCAAATAGATAGGTATACGGGCCATCGGCGAGTTTGAGGTAGACCGACAGCGGCGTATCGAGGTCCGACAGCACCTCGCGCACCACCGGCACGCGGGTGTGGCCCTGATCGGCGAGGGACTGGAACTGCTGGGCGTCGATCTGCATGAGCGAAGGCTGCGCACGGGCGAGTGCGAAGTATGCCAGCCGTCACCAACCAGCCTCCATCGGCGCAACTGCGTCCGCACGCTGATCAGGCAATCAGTGAACAGGTGTTGCTACAGCAGCGCAGTCTACGCCGATGGCGCGGCACCTTGCTCGACCGCCTCGCCGCGCGAGGCACGCAGCGCGTTGGCATAGGCGATGCGGGCCCGGGTATCGTCGCCGACGACGACGCAGGCGTGGCCGGATTCTTCCCAGGCGTCGCCGCCGGCACCCTGGGCCAGTGCGCGCGACAGGTAGTCATCGGCCTGCGTGGTGTCGCCCTGCTGACGCAGCAGGCGCGCGAGCGCGAGCAGCAGTGCGGGGCTGGACGGATGCGTGGACAGCCAGCGTTCGGCGCTGGCGCGGCGCGCGGCGAGACGACCGACCGGCAGGCGAGCGTAGTGCGCGGCGAGGCGTTCGTCCCAGCGCGCATCGAGGGCGTTCTCGATGCTGCGGATCGCGGCTTCGTCCCAGCCCTGCGCGGCGGCACGCTCGGCGTAGGCAATCACCACGCGCGGCTCGGACTTGGCGCCGGTGGACAGTGCATCCCAGCGTTCGGCGAGCGCATTGCCGTCGCTGGCTTCGTGCAGCGAGGCGGCGGCAAGCCGGGTTTCGAGTTCCGACAAGCGCGACTCCGACAGCGCTTGTTGCTGGCGCAGCGGACCGAGCAGTCCGTAGGCCTGTGCGCTCTGCCCGGACGCGGCCAGCGCCCGCGCGCGCAGCACCAGGC
>JBOHYD010000112.1:0-2835 GCA_050737635.1 Luteimonas sp.
ACCGTCATCCCGGCGCACGCCGGGACCCATGTCCAACGTGGGCGGCGCAGTCGAGCACGCTGCGGCGTCACGGGGTCCCGGCGTGCGCCGGGATGACAGCGCAATGCCTGCGATGTCAGCGCGACGCCGTTGTCGACAAACGTATCGCATCGCGCAGCGCCGCCGGCATCGCGACGGCGCGCATGCACCGCACCGCTATCATCTCAGCCGATGCCCGCGCCTTCCGACATCCGCGTCGCGCTCCTCACGCCCGGCCTCGCCGCCGCCGTGCGCGCGCTGCGGGTTGCCGCGGATCAGTACGCGTATGTCGGCGATGTCAGCTTCAACCTTTCAAGCGCCGATGCCGATCCACGCAGCGACGCGATGGCGATCCTCGCCGACGACAGCGTGGTGGGCTTCTACCGGCTCGACTACGCGCCGACGATCATCTCGCGCGTGGCGATGTCCAGCGCCAGCGTCGGCCTGCGCGCGTACATGGTCGACCGCGCCTGGCAGGGGCGTGGCATCGGCACGCGCGCGATCGCGGCCTGCTGCGACGACCTGCAGCACCGTCGTCCGGATCGCCGGCTGCTGGCGCTCAACGTCAACTGCCGCAACGTCGGCGCGATCCGCACCTACCGCAACGCCGGCTTCGTCGACACTGGCGAGCTGTATTTTGGCGGCAGCGCCGGGCCACAACACCTGATGGTGCGGTGGTTGGGATGAGCAACGCTGTCATCCCGGCGCACGCCGGGACCCACCGCGATGCTGCGGCATGCGCAACTGCACGGCGAACCTCGGGCATGGGTCCCGGCGTGCGCCGGGATGACGGGCAAAAGCAGGTACGCTTCATTCTTCAGGTCATTCAGGTCGTTCAGGTCGTCCAAGCTGTCCCGGTTGTCTCGGGTCGAGCGAGACGTTCCGACCCGCCCGGCAATCACCGCCCCGCATGACGACCCCAACGCACATCCCCACCGACGCATGACCAATCACCGCCGTCGTTTCCTGCAGCTCGCCCTCGACACCGATGCGCTGCGCTTCGGCGAGTTCACGCTTAAATCCGGCCGGGTCAGCCCGTACTTCTTCAATGCCGGGCGCTTCGATTCCGGTGCCGCGCTGGCTGCGCTGGCCGCCTGTTATGCCGATGCGATCGACGCTGCCGGCCTGGATTTCGACCTGTTGTTCGGCCCGGCCTACAAGGGCATCCCGCTGGCGACCGCGCTGGCTTGCGAGTACGCGCGCCGTGGCCGCGACCTGCCGCTGGCGTTCAACCGCAAAGAAGCCAAAGCCCATGGCGAAGGCGGCACCGTGATCGGCGCGCCGTTGGCCGGCCGCCGCGTGCTGGTGGTCGACGACGTGATCACCGCCGGCACCGCGATCGGCGAGGCGCTGCGGATCATCGCAGACGGTGGCGGCACGCCGGCGGGCATTGTCATCGCGCTCGACCGTCAGGAGCGCGTCGCCGACGCCGACGCGCAGTCGGCCGCGCAGGCCGTGGCCGCGACGCACGGCATCCCGGTGGTGGCGATCGTGGAGCTGTCGGACCTGCTTGCGTTTGCCGGCGAAAGCGCGACACTGGCCGCAACGCGCCAGCGGCTGCTCGCGTACCGTGCTCGCTACGGCGGCACGACCACCAACTGATCGACCACCGGCCGGGGGGACGGAAGCGATGAACGCCACGACCGCAGGCGCTGCCTGCCTGTTGTTGATCGCCGCCACGCTGGGTGCCTCGCCCACCGCACTCGCGCAGGACAAGGTCAGCGGCAAAAAACTCTATTGCTGGAACGACAACGGCCGCAAAGTTTGCGGCGATGCATTGCCGGCCAATGCCATCGACAATGCGCGCACCGAAATCAGCGCCCAAAGCGGCCTCGCGATGCGCTCGGTCGAGCGCTCGCTCAACGACGACGAGCGCACCGCCGCCACGCTTGCCGCCAAGACCGCCGCCGACGCGGCCGAGCGGGCCTTGGCGCAACGCTACCGCGACTTGGCGATGGTCGAATCCTACGCCACCGAGGCCGACCTGCGTCGTGCCTATGGCGAGCGCATCACCCTGGTCGAGGAGTCGCTGAAGACCTCGCGGCTGGGCACGATCAACCTGCGCCAGAGCCTGCTCAGCCTGCTGCGCCAGGCCGCCGAACTTGAGCTGCAGTCGCGGCCGGTGCGCAAGCCGCTTGCCGACAGCATCATCCGCCAGCACGCCGACCTGCTGCGCCAGCAGGCGATCATCAAAGAGCAAACCGACGAGCGCGCGGCGCTGGGCAGCGACCTCGAAGCCGCACTCGACCGCTACCGCGCGCTGAAAGACGGCGGCGAGGCGCAAGGCTGAGCATGAATCTAGCGTCGCAGGCCGCTCGTTATACTGCCTGACCGCTCTTTTCCAGGCTCGCCGCGTGCCGCAGCTGCACACACCGTCCGCCATGCCGGCGCTCGCAATCCGCGCCTTTACCGCCACCACCGCGGTCGGTCGTGGGCTTGCTGCGCAGACCGACGCACTGCACGCATGCCGCAGCGGTCTGCGCCGCAACGACTTCGGCGACGGCGCGCTGGCCGCCGCGCGGCTCGACACTTGGATCGGCCGCGTCGGCGGCCTCGAAGAGGCCGCATTGCCCGCGGAGTTCGCGCGCTGGGAGTGCCGCAACAACCGGCTCGCATGGCTGGCGCTGCAGCACGATGATCTGCTCGAAAAGATCGCCGCGCTGCGCGACCGCTACGGCGCCGCGCGCGTCGCGCTGGTGATCGGCACCTCGACCGCGAGCATCGGCGCCAGCGAGGAGGCGTACACGCGACTGGTCGACGACGGCACCAGCACACCGCGCTTCCCCGACAACCTCGCACGGCCGATCGTGCACACCC
>JBOHYD010000113.1:0-8463 GCA_050737635.1 Luteimonas sp.
ATGGAACGCACCGGGCGCACGCCTGCCCGGCACGATCCGCGAGATTGCCGCCGCCGCCGATGCGCAGACCCGCAGCTACGCCACGCGCGTGGCGCTGGACGATGCCGCCGCGCGATCGGTCGAACTCGGCCAGAGCGCACGCGTCTATGTTCAGGACGCCGCTGCCGGCGCGGCAGCGCTGAGCCTGCCGTTGGCGGCGATCCAGCGCGGCGGCAACGGGGCGGCTTCGGTGTGGGTGGTCGATTCGCGCACGCGCGCGCTCACCGCGACACCGGTGCGGATCGGCGCGCTCGGTGCCGAACGCGTGCCGGTGCTGTCGGGCGTGAGCGCCGATGCCTGGGTGGTGAGCGCCGGCGGCCATTTGCTGCGCGACGGCCAATCGGTGACCGCGGTCGACGCCGACAACCGGCCGGTGTTCGACGCGCTGCGTTCGGCCGCGGCGCGGTAGTCGGCGATGTCGCGCTTCAATCTTTCGCTATGGGCGCTGGGCAACCGCACGCTGGTGCTCTACGCGATGCTGGTGCTCGGCATCATCGGCGCATGGTCGTACAAGCAGCTCGGCCAGTCCGAGGACCCGCCGTTCACCTTCAAGGTGATGGTGGTGCGCACGCTGTGGCCGGGGGCGACTGCCGAGCAGGTCGGCCGCCAGGTCACCGAGCGCATCGAGAAGACGCTGCTCGAAACCGGCAAATACGAGGGCATCCTGTCGTATTCGCGGCCCGGCGAGTCGCAGATCATCTTTTCCGCGAGCGGTTCGCTGCCCTCCGGGCAGATTCCCGAGCTCTGGTACCAGGTGCGCAAGAAGGTCGGCGACATCCGTGGAACGCTGCCCGAGGGCGTGATCGGTCCGTTCTTCAATGACGAGTTCGGCGATACCTTCGGCAATATCTACGCGCTCAGCGGCCAGGGCTTCGACTACGCGACGCTGAAGGACTATGCCGAGCGCCTGCAGCTTGAGCTGCAGCGCGTGCCCGACGTCGGCAAGGTCGAGCTGGTCGGCCTGCAGGACGAGAGGATCTGGATCGAGCTCAGCAACACCAAGCTCGCCACGCTCGGCATTCCGCTGTCGGCGGTACAGGCTGCGCTGGCGCAACAGAACGCGATGACCGATACCGGTTTCTTCGAGACCGATAGCGACCGCGTGCGCCTGCGCGTCGACGGCGCGTTCGATTCGGTCGATGCGATCCGCGCGCTGCCGATCCGCGCCAACGACCGCACGATCCGCCTCGACGACATCGCCCGCGTGTCTCGCGGTTTCGTCGATCCGCCGGCGCCGCGGATGCGGTTCATGGGCAGCGATGCGATCGGCATCGCGGTGGCGATGACGCCCGGCGGCGACATCATCCAACTGGGCCAAGCCCTCGACGGCGAGTTCGCGCGGCTGCGCAACGTGGTGCCGGCGGGCATGACGCTGCGCAAGGTGTCCGACCAACCGGAGGCGGTCAAGGCATCGGTCGGCGAGTTCGTGTGGGTACTCGGCGAGGCGGTGATCATCGTGCTGTTGGTGAGCTTTTTCTCGCTCGGCCTGCGCACCGGGCTGGTGGTCGCGGTGAGCATTCCGCTGGTGCTGGCGATGACCTTCGCACTGATGAATTTCTTCGACATCGGCCTGCACAAGATCTCGCTCGGCGCGCTGGTGCTGGCGCTCGGCCTGCTGGTCGACGACGCGATCATTGCCGTCGAAATGATGGCGGTCAAGATGGAGCAAGGCCTGTCGCGGCTGAAGGCGGCGGGCTTCGCGTACACCAGCACCGCGTTCCCGATGCTGACCGGCACGCTGGTCACCGCCGCCGGGTTTTTGCCGATTGCGACCGCGGCGTCGGCCACCGGCGAATACACCCGCTCGCTGTTTCAGGTGGTGACGATCGCGCTGATCGTGTCGTGGATCGCGGCGGTGCTGTTCATTCCGTATCTCGGCGATCGCATGCTGCCGGACTTGCATCATCCGCAGCCGCCGCGGCCCGGATCGCTCGCCGGCCGCTGGCGCGCACTGCGCCAGCGCGCCGCCGATCGCGTGCCGGCATTGGCATTCGCGCTGGCGCCGCCCGCGCCGCCGCACGATCACGACCACGACCCCTACCAACGGCCGTTCTATCGCCGCTTCGGCAAGTTACTCGACTGGTGTCTGTCGCACCGCTGGCTGGTGATCGGCGCGACGGTGGTGCTGTTCGTGCTGTCGATCGCGATGTTCCGCTTCGTGCCGCAGCAGTTCTTTCCGGAATCGAACCGGCTGGAGCTGATGGTCGACATCGAGCTTGCCGAAGGCAGTTCGCTGGCCGCGACCGCCGCGCAGGCGAAGAAGCTTGAGGCCATGCTGGCCAAACGCACCGATATCGCCAACTACGTCAGCTACGTCGGCACCGGCTCGCCGCGCTATTACCTACCGCTGGACCAACAGTTGCCGGCCGCCAACTTCGCGCAGTTTGTGGTGCTCAGCCGCGACATCGCCGCGCGTGAGGCGCTGCGCGACTGGATCACCAACGACGTCGCGCCGACGTTTCCGCAACTGCAGCTGCGCGTGACACGGCTGGAGAATGGGCCGCCAGTCGGCTATCCGATCCAGCTGCGCGTGTCCGGCGAACACATCGAGCGCGTGCGCGTGCTGGCGCGGCAGGTGGCCGCACAGGTCCGCGCCAATCCGCACGTCGCCAATGTCAATCTCAACTGGGACGAGCCGAGCAAGGTGGTGCGTTTGAAGATCGACCAGGACCGCGCGCGGGCGCTCGGCGTGAGCTCGCAGCAACTCGCGCAGTTTTTGTCGAGTTCGCTATCGGGTCTCAACGTCGGCACCTACCGCGAGGGCAACCGCCTAGTCGCGATCCTGCTGCGCGGCCCGGCCGACGAGCGCACCCGACTGGATCTGCTCGGCAGCCTGTCGGTGCCGACCGACAGCGGCAAGGGCGTGCTGCTGTCGCAGGTGGCGACGCTCGACTACGTGTTCGAGGACGGCATCATCTGGCACCGCAATCGCCTGCCGACGATCACCGTGCGCGCCGACATCCGCGACGCGCTGACGCCGCCGACGGTAACCGCGCAGATCCTGCCCACCCTCGAGGGCATCCGCGCGTCGCTGCCGGAAGGCTACCTGCTCGAAACCGGCGGTACCGTCGAGGATTCCGCGCGCGGACAGAACTCGATCGCCGCCGGCATGCCGCTGTTTCTGCTGGTGGTGATCACTCTGCTGATGCTGCAGCTGCGCAGCTTCTCGCGTACCGCGCTGGTGCTGCTGACCGCGCCGCTGGGGCTGATCGGGGTGACGCTGTTCCTGCTGATATTCCGTGTGCCGTTCGGCTTCGTCGCGCTGCTCGGCACCATCGCGCTGGCCGGCATGATCATGCGCAACTCGGTGATCTTGGTCGACCAGATCGAGCAGGACATCGCCACCGGGCATTCGCGCTGGCAGGCGGTGATCGAGGCGACCGTGCGCCGCTTCCGTCCGATCGTGCTGACCGCGCTGGCGGCGATCCTGGCGATGATCCCGCTGTCGCGCTCGCTGTTCTTCGGGCCGATGGCGGTCGCGATCATGGGCGGGCTGACCGTGGCGACGTTGCTGACATTGCTGTTTTTGCCGGCGCTGTACGCAGCGTGGTTCAACGTGCGTCGCGACGAGCCCGCGCACGAGATGACCGCGGCCGAGCGCGAGATGCATCACGGTCACGAGGATGGCGCCGGGTGATCGCGCTCAGTCGGGCGACGGCGCGATCCGTTGACGCAGCCAATCGGCGAGTGCGGACTCGCTGAGTTCGCCGGCGGCGAGTGCGAGCCAGGTGTCGTAGCGCGCCTGCGACGACGCAGCGAGGTCCTGCCCGTTGAGGCGCAGGAACAGCAGGGTGGCGACGAACGACGTGCGCTTGTTGCCGTCGACAAACGGATGCAGGTGTGCGAGCCCGTGACCATAAGCAGCGGCGAGCGCGCACAGGTCCGGCGGCGGATCGCCATAACTCGCGAGCTGCAGCGGCTTGGCCAGCGCGGTGTCGAGCAGGCCGCGATCGCGAACGCCTGCGGCACCACCGTGCTCGGAAAGTTGCCGCAGATGCACCGCCTCGACCACGCCGGCATGCAGCCAATGGACGTCGCTCATTTGGCGAGCATGCGCAGCACGTCGCGGTTCTCGCGCATGACCTTCTCGGCGGCCTTCATCTGCTCCTCGAAGGTCTCGTCATACGCGGAAAGCCGGTAGCCGCCCGGCGACTCGCTGATGTAAAGCGAATCTCCAGCCTCCACACGCAGCCGCGACAGGATGTCCTTGGGCAGCACCACGCCGACCGAATTGCCGATGCGGGTCAGTTTGAGGGTGGTCATGGCGGGCTCCGATGTAATAACGGTGGTTATTACATGGCAAGCCGGCAGACATGTCAAACCCGTCGGCGCAGTGCTGGCACGCTGCCGCTTTTGCCGCAGCAACAGGTTGCCGGTGCAAGCAACGGCGGCGGCGTGCCGCAATCCCGGTGCGATCAGTCGCGCAGTTCGTCGATGTAGCAACCCGAGCGGATGCTTTCGATCACCACATCGGTCATTGCCTGGGTGCCGAGCGAGTGGCCGTCGTTGGCCAAGTCGGCGGTGAACGCGCCGGCACCGAGCGCGGCCGACACCGCCGATTCGATGCACGCGGCCTCGGCGTTCAGCGCCAGCGAGTGGCGCAACAGCAGCGCCGCGCTCAGAATCGCGCCGACCGGATTGGCGATGCCGCGACCGGCGATGTCCGGCGCGGAACCGTGGATCGGTTCGTACAGGCCAGCCGTGCCGTCGCCGAGCGATGCCGACGGCAGCAGGCCCATCGAGCCGGCCAGCATCGACGCCTCGTCGGTGAGAATGTCGCCGAACATATTTTCGGTGACCACCACGTCGAACGCGCGCGGCTTGGACAGCAGGTGCATGGCCATCGAGTCGACGAGCTGGTGCTCCAGCGTCACGTCGGGGAACTCGTCGCGGGCAATCCGTGTCGCGGTCTCGCGCCACAACCGTGAGGTTTCCAGCACGTTGGCCTTGTCGACCGAGGTAACGTGATTGCGGCGCGTGCGCGCCAGTGCGCAGGCGCGGCGGACGACACGCTCGACTTCGTGCACGCTGTATTCGCACAGGTCGCTGGCGGTGTCCGCGGTGCGCGACTTGGCGCCAAAATAGATGCCGCCGGTGAGCTCGCGCACCACCAGCAGGTCGACGCCGGACAGCAGATGCGGCTTGATCGGCGACGCGGCCAGCGTCGACGGATGCGGCTGCACCGGACGCAGGTTGGCGTACAGGCCCAGCCCCTTGCGCAGCGCCAGCAGGCCTTGTTCAGGACGCAGCTTGGCATCGGGTGCCGACCATTTCGGCCCGCCGACCGCGCCGAGCAGCACCGCATCGGCACGTTGGCACGCCGCCAGCGTGTCGGCAGGCAGCGGATCGCCGTGCGCGTCGATCGCGGCACCGCCAATCGCATGTTCGAGCATCGTGAAGGCGTGGCCGAAGCGCTGCGCGATCGCCCGCAGCACCGCGACCGCGGCCGTGGTGACTTCAGGGCCGATGCCGTCACCGGGGAGTACGACAATATCAGCGTGCATGGAGCGGACTCTCGTGGGTGCGTGATTCGTAGGCGTGGATGTCCGGCGCGCGCAGCAGCAGATAGCCGAGTTCGTCGACGCCTTCGAGCAGGCAGGTGCGTGCGAACGCATCGAGCGGAAAGGCATGCACCTCGCCGGCTGGGGTGCGCAGTGTGCGTGCGGCGATGTCGATCTCCAGCACGTCGTCGGGCCGTTGCATCAGCGCCTGCACGATGGCCTCGTCGAGCACGATCGGCAGCAGGCCGTTCTTCAGCGCGTTGTTGCGGAAGATGTCGGCGATCTCGCTGCTGACGATCGCGCGCAGGCCAAGATCCGCGAGCGCCCAGGGCGCGTGCTCGCGCGAGGAGCCGCAACCGAAGTTGCGGCCGGCAAGCAAAATCTGCCGCCCCTTTGCCTCCGGCTTGTTGAACGCGAAGTCTGGATTGACCACACCATCGCTGATCCAGCGCCAGTCGTTGAACGCATGCTTGCCGAGCCCGGCGCGCTCGGTGGTCGACAGAAACCGCGCCGGAATGATTTGGTCGGTATCGATATTGGTCTGGTGCAGCACGACGCTGCGCGAGGCGAGATGGGTGAAGGCGGTCATGATGATTTTTCCGGCAACAGCTTAATGATTATCGCCGCCATCCCCGCGCAAACGGGAACCCGGCGTCTTGAATGTGTTGACCCGGACGCTTGAGAGCAACGCCGCGGGGTCCGCGCCTGCACGGGGATGACGGCCCAGGGCTCGATCGCCGCGCCGATGATTCACGCGACTTCCCTGTCCGTTGTCATTGGCGCAGCCGCAAACAGTTCGCGCGGATCGCTGACGCAGCCGTTGACCGCGGCCCATGCGGCGGTCAGCGGCGACGCCAGCAGCGTCCGCGAGCCCGGTCCCTGCCGGCCTTCGAAATTGCGGTTGCTGGTGCTCACCGCGAGCTGCCCCGGCGCGACCAGGTCGCCGTTCATCGCGATGCACATGCTGCAGCCGGGCTCGCGCCATTCGGCGCCGGCCGCGCGCACGACCGCGTCGATGCCCTCGGCTTCGGCGTCGCGCTTGACCTGCTCGGAGCCGGGCACCACCAGCATGCGCACGCGCGGATGCACGCGGCGATCGCGCAGCACGTCGGCCACCGCGCGCAAGTCGCCGAGACGGCCGTTGGTGCAGGAGCCGATAAACACCACATCGACCGGCGTGCCCTGCAGCGCGTGGCCGGATTCGAAATGCATGTAGTCGAGCGATTTCTGCGCGCCGGCGTCATTGGCCGCCGGGATCGGCCGATCGACCGCGATCGCGGTGCCGGGATGCGTGCCCCAGGTCAGCGTCGGGCGGATGTCGCGTGCGTCGATCTGCACCTCGCGGTCGAAGCGTGCGCCGTCGTCGCTGGTCAGCTGCGACCAGCGCGCCTTTGCATGCGCGAACTCCGCATCGTCGCCGTCGGCACGACCAGGCGCGCGCGGCGTGTTGGCGAGCCACGCATAGGTGATTTCGTCGGGCGCGATCATGCCCGCGCGCGCGCCGGCTTCGATCGACATATTGCACAGGGTCATGCGCTGCTCCATGTCCATCGCGCGCACCGTACTGCCGCGGTATTCGATGACATGGCCGGTGCCGCCGTTGACGCCGATTACGCCGATCACGTGCAGGATCACGTCCTTGGCGCCGACGCCGTCGCTGAGCGCGCCGTCGATGGTGATCGCCATCGTCTTGGCTTTGCGCTGCAGCAGGCATTGCGTTGCGAGCACGTGGCCGACCTCGCTGGTGCCGATGCCGAACGCGAGCGCGCCGAACGCGCCGTGCGTGGAGGTGTGGCTGTCGCCGCAGACGATGGTCATTCCGGGCTGGGTCAGGCCCAGCTCCGGCGCGATGACGTGGACGATGCCGCGATGCGCGGAGTCGAGATCGAACAGCTCGATGCCAAACGCCGCGCAGTTGCGCGACAGCGTGTCGACCTGCGATTGCGACGCGGCGGAATGGTAGACCAGCGTGCCGTCGGCGTTCTTCGGCAGCGTCGGCGTCGAGTGGTCCATCGTCGCCTTGGTGCGATCGGGCCGATGCGGCGCAAGGCTGCGCGCGCGCAGCTCGGTGAAGGCCTGCGGCGAGGTGACTTCGTGGATCAGGTGCAAGTCGACGTAGAGCACGGCCGGCGCCGCATCGGTTTCGGGGACCACGACGTGGGCGTCCCAGAGTTTGTCGAAGAGGGTGCGGGGGGGCATGGGAGTCTCGTGGGTTGAGGAACGAGGAACGAGTGAAGAGGAACGAGAAACGAGAAACGAGTGGAGAGGAGTGAGTAACGAGTGGGGCGACGAAAAAAGCCGGGGAACGATCAGGCGTCAGCTCTCACTCGTTCCTCACTCCTCGTTTCTCGTTCCTCGTTTCTCGCCACCTCCTCCACGCTTGCCGCGCGCCGTGCGCGCAACACGCGGTTGGCGATATCGAGCCATGCCAGCGCGCTGGCCTCGACGATGTCGGGACTGGTGGCGGTGCCCTCGAACAGCGCATTGCCATGGCGGACGCTGAGATTGGCCTCGCCGCGCGCCTCCGCGCCGATGCCGATGCTGTGCACCTGGTAGCTCTCCAGCGTCAGCGACACGTCAGTGGCAGCGGCGAGCGCAGCGAACAACGCATCGACCGGGCCGTCGCCGAGCGCGCTTTCGGTAATCGACTCGCCGTCGGACGCGGACAGCTCGATCTGCGCGTTGGCGCGCTTGCCGCGGCCGCTGACCGTCAGCGACGCAAGGCGATAACCGCCGACGTGCGTGTCGCCGCCCTGCATCAGCGCCTCGAGGTCGTCGTCGGTCACCACGCGCTGGCGTTCGCACATCGATTTGAACTCCGCGAACACGCGATCGAGCTCATTATCTTCCAGCGGATAGCCGAGCGCGCGCAACCGGTGCGCGACCGCGGCGCGGCCGCTGTGGCGGCCGAGCACCATCTGCG
>JBOHYD010000114.1:0-5189 GCA_050737635.1 Luteimonas sp.
GAATTGGCTTCATTGGCTCTTCCTTCGCGCGTTTCGCGTCATTCGCGGACAAAACGCATCTAGGCCGCGACGTGGGCATCCGAGCGCCGCGGTAAAAAATCTTCGGGGAAATGATCGAGCGCGCTGACGACGGGGAACGGCGTCATGCCGCCGAGCGCGCACAGCGAGCCGTGCAGCATGGTCTCGCACAGGTCGCGCAGCACGAGCTCCTGCTTGTCGCGGTCAATGTTCGCCGCGAGGCGGTCGATGACCTCGACGCCGCGGGTCGAGCCGATCCGGCACGGCGTGCATTTGCCGCAGGATTCGATCGCGCAGAATTGCATCGCATAACGCGCTTGTTCGAGCATGTCGACGCTGTCGTCGAACACCACGATGCCGCCGTGGCCGAGCATCGCCTTGATCGCGGCGAGTGATTCGTAGTCGATCGCCACGTCGAACTGCGACTCGGGCAGGTAAGCACCGAGCGGTCCGCCGACCTGCACCGCGCGGATCGGCCGGCCGCTGGCGCTGCCGCCGCCGTAGTCGTACAGCAGTTCGCGCAAGGTGATGCCGAATGCGATCTCGACCAGGCCGCCATGCTTGATATTGCCGGCGAGCTGCAGCGGCAGCGTGCCGCGCGAGCGGCCGATGCCGTAATCGCGATAGGCGTTTGCGCCGTGGGCGAGGATGTAGGGCACCGACGCGAGGGTGATGACGTTGTTGATCACCGTCGGTCTGCCGAACAGGCCGGAGATCGCCGGCAGCGGTGGCTTGAAGCGGACCATGCCGCGCTTGCCTTCGAGGCTGTCGAGCAGCGCGGTTTCCTCGCCGCAGATGTAGGCACCGGCACCGAGGCGCACTTCGAGATCGAAGCGCTGGCCGGAGCCGCCGATGTCGGCACCGAGCCAGCCGGCGTCGTAGGCGCGCGCGATCGCCTCGTCGAGGGCGCGGTGCGCGTGCGGGTATTCGCTGCGCAGGTAGATATAGCCCTGGGTCGCGCCGACCGCGACGCCGGCGATTGCCATGCCTTCGACCAGGCACAACGGGTCGCCTTCCATCAGCATGCGGTCGGAGAAGGTGCCGGAATCGCCTTCGTCGGCGTTGCAGACGATGTATTTGGGAGGCGGGGAATGGGGAATCGGGAATGGGGAATGGGGAGAAGCGTCGTCGCCTAGTGCGTCGAGCACGCCTGACGCGCCGTTCGGCGCGTCCAACACAGTGCGCCACTTGATGCCGGTGGGAAACGCCGCGCCGCCGCGGCCGCGCAGGCCGGAGTCGGTGATCTCTTTGACGATGTCCGCGCCGGACATGGTCAGCGCGCGCTGCAAGCCTTGCCAGCCGCCGTGCGCGGCGTAGTCGTCGGGATCGACCGGATCGATGACGCCGACGCGCGCGTAAGTCAGGCGGTTCTGGTTGACGAAGTAGGGATGCTGCTCGATATCGCCGAGCCGCAGCGGATGATCGCCGCCGCGCAGCCAGTCGGCGTCGAACAGCGCGCCGACGCCGTCGGAGGTGACCGGCGCGTACGCGATGCGACCGGCGGGCGTGCGCACTTCGACCAGCGGCTCCAGCCACAGCAGCCCACGCGAGCCGTTGCGGACGATGCGCACCTCCGCGCCGCGCGCTTCGGCTTCGCGGCGGATCGCATTGGCGACGCGGTCGGCGCCGACCGAGACGGATGCTGCGTCGCGCGGCACATAGATCGTCACGGCGGTCATGGGGTGGACGGCATGGGTTTTTCGACCGCACAGGCGGCGACGAGCTCGTCGAAGCGCGTCGGGGTGACGCGGCCGTGCAACTCGCCGTCGAGCATCAGCGCCGGCGACAGCGCGCAGTTGCCGAGGCAGTAGATCGGTTCGACGGTAAATCGGCCGTCGGCGGTGTGCTGGGCGTTGTCCGTCAGCCCGAGTGAGGCGCGTGCGTGGGCGTCGAGCGCGCGCGCGCCCATCGATTGACAGGCTTCGGCCTGACACAGCTTGATGACATGTCGACCGGCCGGTGCGTCGCGGAAGTCGTGATAGAAACTGATCACGCCATGCACGTCCGCGCGGGTCAGGCCGAGCGCCGACGCGATGCGCGCGACCGCGCCGTCGGGCACGAAGCCGATCGCGTCCTGCACCGCGTGCAGGATCGGCAGCAGCGCGCCGGGGCGATGGCGGTGCGCGTCGATCGCGCCCAGCACTGCTTGCTGGTGCGCGGCGTCGAGCGCGGGCACCACCTCGGTGACTGATTCGATTTGCCTAGAGCGTTTGCCCATCGGTAGGTGTCTGCGCTTGAATGGGTTGTCGAAACCTTGTGTGCCAGGGTCGCCGTGCTACTGGAACAGCACCGCGGCCTTTTGCAGCGTCTTCCACACGCCCCAGGCCAGCGGGGTGCCAACCGCCGCCCAGGCGAGCACCAGCATCAGCGGATTGCCGCCGCTGCCGATGCGGTCCATGTCGGCGGACGGGATCAGCGATGCGCCGGCAGCGTCGACTTTTTCGTGGGCGAGCTGTTTTTCGCGCGCGAGTTCGTCGGGCGTCATGAAGTGCGTCTGCGCCAGCGGCCGCACCAGTAGATTGCAGATCAATCCAAGCACCAGCATGCCGGCGAGGATATACATCGTGGTGTTGTAAACCTGCGATGGCGGCATGCCGAGGCCGAGCTGGTATTCGCGCATGTAGTTGACGACGACCGGTCCGAGGATGCCGGCGGTGGCCCACGCGGTCAGCAGCCGGCCGTGGATCGCACCGACCATCTGCGTGCCGAAGATGTCGGCGAGATAGGCCGGGATGGTCGCGAAGCCGCCGCCGTACATCGACAGGATCACGCAGAAGATGCCGACGAAGATCGCAACGCTGCCGGCGCTGCCCGCCCACGGCGCACTCGCGTACAGCGCGAAGCCGAGCACGAAGAAGATCACATAGGTCAGCTTGCGGCCCAGGTAGTCGGAGGTCGACGCCCAAAAAAACCGTCCGCCGATGTTGAACAGGCTGATCAGGCCGGTGAAACCGGCCGCGATCGCCGCGATCAGCCCCAGCTGCGCCGTATCGAGCGCGGCGATGCCGCCGTCGACGCCGATCAGCGTGCCGCCAAACACCTCCTGCAGCATCGGCGAGGCCATGCCGATCACGCCGATGCCGGCCGACACGTTGAGGCACAGCACGCCCCACAGCAGCCAGAACTGCGGAATGCCCCAGACACGGTTCACGTGCACGTGCCGCTGGGTGATCATCGCGTTGTCGGCCTGCGCCGACGGCGGCGTCCAGCCTTTCGGCTTCCAGCCGGACGGCGGAATGCGATAACCGAACGCACCGGCCATCATGAACACGAAATACAGCGACGCCATCACCAGAAAGGTTTGCATCACGCCGACCGAGGTCGGCGTGGCGAAATACTTCATCAGCGTGTCGGCCAGCGGGCTGCCGATCATCGCGCCGCCGCCGAAGCCCATGATCGCCATGCCGGTGGCCATACCGCGGCGGTCGGGGAACCATTTGATCAGCGTCGACACCGGCGAGATGTAACCCAGGCCCAGACCGATGCCGCCGATCACGCCCGAGCCCAGCCACAGCATCCAGATCTGGTGCAGGTGCACGCCGATCGCCGAGATCACCAGCCCGCCGCACCAGCAAATCGCCGCCACAAAGCCGGCCTTGCGCGGACCGGCGCGTTCCAACCAGCCGCCCCAGGTCGCCGCTGAAATGCCCAGCAGCACGAAGAACAGCGTGTACATCCAGCCCAGCGTGCTGACCTTCCAGTCGCAGGTGGTGGTGGTGATGTTCGCGATAAAGCCCATATCGGCCGGGCAGGCGAGCGGCTCGCTGATGCCGATCGCCTTCGACAGCGGCAGCCAGAACACGCTGAATCCGTAGGCCATGCCGATGCACAGGTGGATGGCGAGCGCTGCTGGCGGCACCAGCCAGCGGCTGAAACCGGGCTGCGCGATCGTACGTTCTTTCGATAGCAGGCCGTAGGACGTTGTTGCCGGCGGACTGTTCACCATCGATGCTGGCCATTGACCCTCCCAGGTTGCGGCTGGCGTGCGTTGCGATCGGCTGCAGCAAATAGGCTTTGACCGACATACGTGTGTGGGGGCACCCGGCGAGCTTAGCCCTGTTGACGAGGCTCTTGCCTGCTGTAATAGTCGAATAATAGGTTTTAAAAAGCCTATTGAATCGGCGGTTGTCCGGTGCTGCCGCGCAGCATCGACCGCCGCACGGAGTCGCCCAGCGCATGTACAAGGTCGCCATCCAGCCGCAGTGGCAACTGCACGCCGCCGACGGCCGGCGCCTGCCGGCGCGGCTGATCGAACTGCTGCGCGCGGTCCACGCGACCGGATCGCTGGCCGCGGCCAGCCGTGCGGCGGGGTTGTCGTACCGCTATGCATGGGGGCTGTTGCGCGAGGCGCGGGCGATGTTCGGCGTGCCGCTGTTGCGTTCGACGCGCGGCCGCGGCGCGCAGCTCACCGCGCTCGGCGAGCGCCTGGTGTGGGCCGACAACCGCATCGCCGCGCGCCTGTCGCCGACGCTCGACAGCCTTGCCACCGAGCTCGAGACCGAACTCGCGCGCGCGATGACCCTCGATGCCGCGCCGCTGCGCGTACACGCCTCGCACGGCTTCGGCGTCGAGACCCTGCGTCGGGCGATGGCCGCCGCCGACCAGCCGCTCGACCTCAAGTACCGCAGTCCCGACGACGCGCTCGCCGCACTGCGCGCCGGTGCCTGCGACATGGCCGGGCTGCATCTGCCGATCGGTGAGCTCGAAGGCGAACTGCTGCAGCACTATCTCGCCCAGCTCGACATCGACCGCGACCGCGTCGTGCACCTGGCGATGCGCCGGCAGGGGCTGATCGTCGCGCCCGGCAATCCCAAGCGGCTGCAGGTGCTGTCGGACCTGCTGCGCGACGACGTGCGCTTCATCCACCGCCAGCCCGGTTCGGGCACGCGGCTGCTGCTCGAATGCATGCTCGCGCACCAGCACATCGCGCTCGGATCGATCCACGGCTGCGATGTCGAGGAGCTGACCCACGCGGCGGTCGCGGCCTATGTGGCGAGCGGACTGGCCGATGCCGGCTTCGGCCTGGAGCCGCCGGCGCGACGCTATGGGCTGGACTTCGTGCCGATGGTCACCGAGCGCTATTTCTTCATCTGCCAGCACGCCGCGCTGCAGGCCGAACGCGTCGCCGCGCTGGTCGAACTGCTGCGCGATGCGACATTCCAGCAGCAGCT
>JBOHYD010000115.1:0-11136 GCA_050737635.1 Luteimonas sp.
AACCAAACAGCCTCCACGAAATCCGGGGCGGTTCAGTGGAACGGCGGATGCACTTAAGCGTCCTGGTTCGGATCACGCAGGGGTCGTAGCTCCCCCTTGGCCACGGCCTCTGGTACCGAGAACGAGTAACGCCCGAGCATGTTGATGTGCTTGTGCAGCAACGGCGAGAGTCGCGCCACGTCCTCGTCCCGGACCGGATAGCCGTCCCGGCGCAACTGGTCCAGGGCCGCTTCCATGTAGACGGTGTTCCAGAGCACGATCATGTTGAGCACCAGGCCGAGCGCGCCCAGCTGGTCCTCCTGCCCCTCCCGGTAGTGCTGACGCAGTTCGCCGCGCTTGCCGTGAAAGACGGCGCGGGCGACGCTGTGCCGGCCTTCACCGCGGTTGAGCTGGTTCAGCGTGCCCCGGCGCTTGGCTTCATCGTCGAGATAGGTCAGCGTGTGCAGGGTCTTGTCAATCCGCCCAAACTCGGCGATG
The DNA here is from genome assembly GCA_050737635.1 of Luteimonas sp. Taxonomy (GTDB): domain Bacteria; phylum Pseudomonadota; class Gammaproteobacteria; order Xanthomonadales; family Xanthomonadaceae; genus Luteimonas. The sequence continues at coordinate 478 of JBOHYD010000115.1, forward strand.
GCTTGCGCGAGCCGCGTGGGCCGGTCGCCGACCTGGAGCGTACGCATGATGCCGGTAGCGGGCACCCGGCCGAGTTTGAGCGAGCCGGCCATGCGCAGCATGTCGTCCCAGTGCGGCGCGATTTTCCGCAGGCTGAGGCGGTGACCGGAAATGGCATTGAGCGGGCCATAGTCGGCGCGAGAATCGATGCGCCAGAAACGCGTCCCACCAATGTCGGCCAGACGTGGACTGAAACGGTAGCCGAGTAGGCGAAACAGTCCGAACACCACGTCACTGTAGGCGCCGGTGTCGGTCATGATCTGCGTCGGTTGCAGGTCGGTCTGCTGTTCGAGCACCACGGCCAGCAGGATCAGGCTGTCGCGCAGCGTGCCGGGCACGGTGATGTCGTTCAGTCCCGAGAACTGGTCGGACAACAGGTTGTACCAGGTGACGCCGCGGCCCATGCCGAAGTATTTCGGGTTGGGCCCGGCGTGCACGGTGCGCACCGGCACGACGAAGCGCATGCCGTCGGCCGACGCGACTTCGCCGCCGCCCCACAGATTCGCCAATGACAGACGGCTTTGCGCGGACACCAGCATCGCGTTGGCCGCCGTCAGCGTGTCGTCACGAATGTAATTCTGATCCACCCACGACAGCCGGTCCCGTTTTAACGGCGGCACGTCACCCCGAATGAGCGGCTCCAACCCGGTATTGCAGGCCTCGGCCATCAGCACGGCGCAAACGCTGATGTGCAGGTCGACCGCGCGGGCCGTACGTTCGGAGAGGTGGGTAAAAGCATCGGTGAAACCGGTGCGGGCGGCCACCTCCAAGATCAGCTCCGGCAGATCGACGCGGGGTAGCAACTCCATGACCTTTTCGCGCAGTGCTATCAGCGAGGCCGGCTCGTCCATCGCGTCCAATGGGGTGAGTACCAGTTCAGGCTTATCGCCCACCGTGTCGAACCGCACGGCAGGGTTGTCGGGCAGGCGCGCCGCCACCGCGCGGTAGGTGCGATCCAACTCATCGGCCAGGGCGTTCAAGGTGGGCTCGGGATCTGCGGACAGTCCCAAGGTCCGGCAGATGATCGGCCGTGTGGCCTCCCATTCGGTGCCATCGAGCAGGCCTGCGCGAGGATCGGCATATCGCCAACTGGGGGCGACAAACACGTCACGGCGCCGCAGTGCGGTTTGCAATTCGTCCAACACGCAGAAGGTGTAGGCATGGGCATCGATGCTGCCATCCTCGCGCACGACATGGTGCTGCCAGGCTTTGCCGACAATCTCGCGCGGCGCATCGTCGGTCGGCTTCTTGCGTCCCTGGTTCGCCCGTAGCCAGTCGAATGCGGCGATGATCGGCTCGCCAGCGGCGTTGGCACCGAAACGGATGTTCTCGACCAACGCCGGCAGGAAACGGCGCACGGATTTGTACTTGGCGTCCAGCTCCTGGTAGTACACGTTGTCGGCGGGCCGGATCAGCGCGTTGACGTTCCCGATAGCCTGCGTCAGCGCGGTCCGCGGAATTCGTGCAAACAAGCGGTCGCGTAATTCGGCAGCGGCAAGCGCATCGTCGATGCATGACTTGGCACGCGCTGACCAGGACCGCTGCGGCCTGGTCGAGATCCTTCAACGTGCGCAGTCTCGCTTTCCGATCGGCCTTGACGGCGTTGCCGAACAAGCCGCGCAACAGAGCCTCCAACACTTCCAGCGCATCATCCTGGGCACTCGCTTCCAGACAATGCACGAAGGCGACCAGCGTGGCTAGCCGTCGCGGATTGGGCAGGCGCAGGATGGCGCTGGCCTTGGCCGCGCCGGCAAATCAGGCCAGAGCCGCCACCCGCGTGGCGGGAATGCGCACTATCGCCGGCAAGGTGATGCCCAAGCCGCGTACCACGTGCAGGCGCTGCAGGGCCTGCACCAATGCGGGGCTGCTAACCGACACCGGCCCTGTGCGCAGCCGGTCGAGCGCCGAGTTGCGGCTACCCAGGGGAACGACCAGCAGGCTTTCGAGCCGGGCTTGCTGCTCACTGCCGATGCCGTGACCCAACGCCCGCCACAAACGTTCTTCCACGCGGCCGCGCAACCGGGCGATGTAGCGCTCCAAGGTGGTTGCACCGGGCAACAGCACCTTGTGCGTCACCAGCCAGGCGGTGGCGCGCTCGAATGGTCGGTATCGTCCAGGTGGAAGTACCGGGACAGATCGTGCGGTGACGGGACGCCCGTGTAGCGACCGTAGTTCTCGCGTTGTTCGCTGGAGAGAAAGCTGACAGGCATCGCAGACGCGCTCTTGAAAACGGTGGTTTACGATAACCCGACCCAACCGCTCGGCGCGGCAGGGAAATCAAGGCGTTGCCGTTCTCGAAAATAGTTCTTGAAATTCAATTCTCGATTCGGTAACGTCCCAATGAGTTCCGATAAGAAAGATACCCATGCGCCCCTCCCTCGTGCTAGACCTCAAGCGCAGTGCCGTCCGCGAAGCAACGAACCGCTTTCGCACGGCGAATCCGCGCATCTTTGGCTCGGTGCTGCACGGCACCGACCAGGACGGTAGTGACCTCGACCTGTTGGTTGATGCGCTGCCCGGCGCAACGCTATTCGACCTAGGTGGCCTGCAAGACGAATTGGAATCACTGCTTGGCGTCCATGTTGATCTGTTGACGCCTGCCGATCTGCCGCCAAAGTTCCGGGCCAAGGTGCTTGCGGAAGCGCAGCCGGTATGAGCGAGAACCGTCTTCCCGACTACCTCGACCACATACAGCAGGCCGCGACGGATGCGTGCAACTTCGTGGACGGTTTGGGCAAAGACAATTTTCTTGCGGACAAGCGCACCCAGCAGGCCGTCGTCATGAGCCTCATCATCATCGGGGAGGCCGCGACGAAGGTGATGGATAGCTACGCTGAGTTCGCCGAGGCCCACGCCGAAGTGCCGTGGCGCAGCATGCGTGGCATGCGCAACCGCATTGCCCACGGCTATTTCGACATCAACCTCGGTGTGGTGTGGGACACCGTGCAAGCGGCGCTGCCGGAGTTGTTGAAGCAACTGTCGATCGTGCGCTTGGATGCCGACGACGAAAACCGTAACGATTCTGGGATGGAGCCATGACTTGGAGAACGGATTACATTCGCAACTTCTGTGAGAAATACCAAGAGTTCGGCGAAGTGCTGGACGAAATGCGGCAAGAGTTAGAGGTGATGGCTCATGCGACGCCGCAGGATGAAATGTTTTCCGACTACAGCAATCGCTTATATGCGGTAGTCATGGAACTGGCCGCAATTGGAGGCGGTTTGCGGGCCGCAGTGATAGGGAGTCAGCCGTTGACAACTTCGCGGGACAATCCATGTTGATCGGCTATGCGCGCGTCTCGACGCAAGATCAGAATCTTGCGTTGCAGCGGGAAGCCTTACGCGAAGTCGGATGCCGGAAGGTCTTGGAGGACAAGGTGAGCGGCACGCGGGCCGAACGTCCCGGCTTGGCCCAGGCGCTAGAAATACTACGCGAGGGCGACACCCTGGTTGTATGGAAACTGGATCGCTTGGGACGCAGCGTCAAGCAGCTGGTCGATCTTGTCGGCGAGTTGCACAAGCAGGGCATCCAGTTCAAAAGCCTAACCGACGCCATCGACACCGGCACGCCCTCCGGCCGGTTCTTCTTCCACGTCATGGCCAGCCTCGCCGAAATGGAGCGCGAATTGATCGTCGAGCGCACTCGTGCCGGGCTGGAAGTCGCCCGTCAGCTCGGCCGCAAGGGCGGTCGCAAGCCCAAGATGACTGACAGCAAGGTCAAGTCGGCCAAAAAGCTGCTGGCTAGTGGCGTTCCGCCCAAGGACGTGGCAAAGAATCTCGGTGTGTCCGTTCCTACGCTCTATCGCTGGGTGCCTGCCTCAGCGTCCGAGGCAGCGGCTTAACCCGGTTTTCCGTTCCACTGCGCCTCAAACCCCGATTATGCGAGCGGTTTGGATACCGCGCGAGCACGTGCGTCGCGCAGGCGATCGAGCTTGTCCTTGAGCTTGATCTCGAGGCCACGATCGACCGGTGCGTAGTACACGCGCTCGCCCATCGCATCGGGAAACCCGGTCTGCTCGAGCGCGACGCCGCCGTCGGCATCGTGGTCGTACTGGTAGCCCTTGGAATAACCGAGTTCTTTCATCAGCGCCGTCGGCGCATTGCGCAGGTGCATCGGCACGTCCTGCGTGCCGTAGCCCTGCACGTCGCGTTTGGCGGCAGTAAAGGCTTTGTAAGCGGCGTTGGATTTGGCCGTGCTGGCGAGGTAGATCGCCAGCTGCGCGAGTGCGAGTTCGCCCTCGGGGCTGCCGAGGCGATCGTAAGTTTCCCAGGCCTCGATCGCCATCGACAGCGCGCGCGGGTCGGCGAGGCCGATGTCCTCGACGGCCATGCGCGTCATCCGTCGCGCGAGATAGATCGGGTCGCAGCCGCCGTCGAGCATGCGCGCGAGCCAGTACAGCGCGGCGTCCGGGTTGGAACTGCGTACGGATTTGTGCAGCGCTGAAATCTGGTCGTAGAACTGTTCGCCACCCTTGTCGAAGCGGCGGGTGCGATCGGCCAGCACCTGCTCGAGGATGGCGTCGGTGATGGTGTGGCTGGGTGCTCCGCCCTCGCTTGCTGCGCCGGCTTCACCGATATCCTCGCCGGCCAGTTCGGCGGCGATTTCCAGCAGTGTCAATCCGCGGCGCACGTCGCCGTCGGCGGCGGTCGCGATCAGCGTCAGCTGCGCATCGCCGATCGCCAGCCCACGGCCGCCGAGGCCGCGCTGCGCATCGTCGAGCGCATGACGCAGCGCTTGTGCGATGTCGTCGACCGAGACGGCGTCGAGCACATGCACGCGGCAGCGCGACAGCAGCGCGGAGTTGAGCTCGAACGACGGGTTCTCGGTGGTCGCGCCGACAAACACGACCGTACCGCGCTCGATATGCGGCAAAAACGCATCCTGCTGCGCCTTGTTGAAGCGGTGCACCTCATCGACAAACAGCACCGTGCGGCGGCCTTCGGCGAACCGATGCGCTGCCTCGGCGAGCACCTGGCGCACCTCGGGCAGACCGGACAGTACCGCCGACACTGCGCGGAATTCGGCGTCGGCGTACTTGGCCAACAGCAGCGCGAGTGTGGTCTTGCCGCAGCCGGGCGGCCCCCACAGGACCATCGAGTAAATATGGCCGCTTTCGATCGACTGGCGCAGCGCGGTGCCCGCCGCGACCAGCCGGCGCTGGCCGACCATGTCGTCGAGCGACTGCGGGCGCATGCGCTCGGCGAGCGGACGCAATGCGTCACGATCGACGGTGAGCAGGTCGTCGCGCGAATCCGCAGAACGTTTGCTGGAGGAGCGCACCACGCCGATTCAATCAATCCGGGAACAAGACGACACGATAGCAATACCGAGCCGCAACGGCGGCGAGTCGCCCATCCAACCGGCCATCAGCCTTCCGGCAATACTGCCGTTTAGCCTTCGCCGACCACGTCGACGCCCTTGGCCGGGGTGAAGCTGAACGTGTCTTTCGAAAACGACGGATTCTTTTTCCAGCCGCTGAACGAGATTTCGGTGCGCTGGCCGAGCGCATCGATCACCTGCATCTTGGCTAGACCGTTGCCGTCGAAGCCGAGACGCGCGCTCTGGAAGCTCGACTCGCCGTTTTGCTTGGGCGTGAGCATCAGCCACTGCAGATTATTGCTGCTGCCGGCATCGGCGACCGCGAAATCGCGATCAAGCTTGCCGGGGTCGATCAGCGCGGCAAGCGGGCTGTTCTGTTCCTCGACGCCCTGCGGGCGCACGGTGACTTGCGACAGGTCCGGATCGAACACCCAGACCTTGTTGCCGTCGGCGACGATCAGCTGCGGATACGGCTTGACGTATTCCCAGCGGAACAGTCTGGGCGCCGACATCGCGACGCGGCCACTGGAGGTTTCCTTGAGTTTGCCGTTGACATCATGGACGGTCTGGGTGAACTGCCCGTCGAGGCCCTTCAGGCCGGTGGTGAAGCTGCCAAGCTCGTCACGCGCGCCGGCAAACGCAGCGCTCGTGCACAGCCATGCGAGCAGGCCGAGGGTCTTGAAGTAGCGCATCGAGGTGCTCCGGAAACAGGGTGCGGCGAGTGTGCGGCGCATTGGCTGAATAAGCATCAACACTCGAATGGTGGTGCGGCACCTGCCTGCGTGCGCCCGCCCTTCGAACCGCATTTACTTCGGCGGCGGCGGTGCCAGCACCGTGCGGTCGCCGTTGTGTTCCTGTGGTGACACCACGCCAGCGGCTTCCATCGCTTCGATCAGTCTGGCTGCGCGGTTGTAGCCGATCTTCAAGCGGCGCTGCACGCCGGAGATCGAGCCGCGGCGCGTCTCGGTCACGATGCGCACCGCTTCGTCGTACAGCGGATCGCTCTCGTCCCCTGCCCCGCCGCCCCGGCTGTTATCGGAATTTTCCGGCAACCCCGTCGCACCGACAAAGGTGCCGTCGCCCAGGCTCTGGCTCTCGTCGAGCACGCCGTCGATGTAGTCCGGCCCGCCGGCGCTCTGCTTGAGATGGTTGACGACACGATGCACTTCTTCGTCGCTGACGAATGCGCCGTGTACGCGCTCCGGCAGCGCGGTGCCCGGTGGCAGGTACAGCATGTCACCGTGGCCGAGCAGGGTCTCGGCGCCGGATTGGTCGAGGATCGTGCGCGAGTCGATCTTGCTCGACACCTGAAACGCGATGCGCGTGGGGATATTGGCCTTGATCAGGCCGGTGATCACGTCGACCGACGGGCGCTGGGTGGCGAGGATCAAATGAATGCCGGCCGCGCGCGCCTTCTGCGCGAGGCGCGCGATCAGCTCTTCGACTTTTTTGCCGACGATCATCATCATGTCGGCGAATTCGTCGATGAAGATCACGATGTGCGGCAACGTGTCGAGCGGCTGCGCGACGTCGGCGGATTCGGGGGTTGCCTTGAACAGCGGATCGAGCATCGGCTGGCCGCCGTTGCGCGCGTCGGTCACCTTTTTGTTGAAACCGGCGAGATTGCGCACACCGACCGCCGACATCAGCTTGTAGCGCCGTTCCATCTCCGCCACGCACCAGCGCAGGCCGTTGGCGGCCTCCTTCATGTCGGTGACCACCGGCGCGAGCAGGTGCGGGATGCCCTGGTAGACGCTGAGCTCCAGCATCTTGGGGTCGATCATCAGCATCCGCACGTCCTTGGCGGTGGCCTTGTACAACAGGCTCAGCACCATGGCGTTGACGCCGACCGACTTGCCCGAGCCGGTGGTGCCGGCGACGAGCAGGTGCGGCATGCGCCCGAGGTCGGCGACGATCGGGCGGCCGCCGATGTCCTTGCCGAGCGCGATCGTCAGCGGGCTCGCCGACTTGTCGTATTCCTTGGAGCGCAGCAGCTCGGAGAGATAGATCATCTCCCGGTGCACGTTGGGGATCTCCAGCCCGATCACCGACTTGCCGGGGATCACGTCGACCACGCGCACCGACTTGACCGACAGGCCGCGGGCGATGTCCTTGTCGAGCGAATTGACCTGGCTGCCCTTGACGCCCGGGGCGGGCTCGAGCTCGAAGCGGGTGATCACCGGGCCCGGATAGGCGCCGACCACCGTCGCGTCGACGCGGAAATCCTTGAGCTTGAATTCGATCTGGCGCGACAGCGTCTCGAGGGTTTCCTCGGAATAGCCCTTGGGCTGCGGCTTGGGATCGTCGAGCAGCGACAACGGCGGCAGCGCATCGTCGCCGCCGACGTTGAACAGCGGGATCTGCTGTTCGCGCTGGGCGCGCTCGGATTTCTCGATGACGGTCTTGGCCGGCGGCTCGATCCTGACCGGCTCGCGTCGGGCGCGCTTCTCGGTGTCGACCTTGCGAACTTCCTCGCGCTCCTCGCGCAGTACCCGAGTGCGCTGCCATTCCGCCGCCTGCTCGCGGCCTTCGCCCAGGCGCGCGATGCCACGCAGCACCTGGCCGCCGATCCAGTCCATCAGCGCGAACCAGCTCAGACCCGTCGCCAGGGTCAGCGAAAGCATCAGCAGCATGAAGAGGAACAGGTTGCCGCCCATGCCGCCGAACAGGCTGCCCATGGAGCGACCCGCGAGCTGGCCGAGGAAACCGCCCGACTCGGCCGGCAGTTGCGGCGCGGCGCCGCCTACCAGGTGCAGCAGCCCGGTCGCCGAGACGAGGAAGCCGACGATGCCGATCAGCCGCAGTGCCGGCCCGAAATCGACGCGGCCGTCGCCGTCCGAATCCAGCCCGAACAGCGCGATCCACGCCAGCCCACCCAGCACCAGCGGCAGGGTGTAGGCGACATAGCCGAAGAACCAGAACGCGATGTCCGCGATGTAGGCGCCGACCAGGCCGCCGATGTTGTGCATGGCGCCGGCGACGCTGCCGGTGCGCGACCAGCCGGGATCGTCCGTCGAATAGGTGGCCAGGCTGGCCAGCAGGTAGACCAGCAGGGGCGCCAGCGCGACCAGCGCCAGTTCGCGCCAGAGCTTCTGCCGGCGTTCGTCGCCGGCACTGGCCGTTTTCACTTGGGTTCGGGCCACCGTGAGAATCAACCTCAGGACATCGATTCAATATGTTGTTTATACAACGAATGCCACGATCGCCGACAGCATCCGCGGCGACCTAGCACGACGTTGCACGCGCTGTCATTGCCTTGATTAGCGCGGGGGTGGCCCGCATTCTCACGGACTTCCCCGCCCTTTTCCCGAACGAGCCCACGCCCCGCATGAGCGCCCCCAAGCACAGCCATCTTCTCATTCTCGGCTCGGGTCCGGCGGGCTATTCCGCCGCAGTCTATGCCGCCCGCGCCAACCTCAAGCCGGTGATCATCTCCGGGCTGCAGCAGGGCGGGCAGCTGATGACCACGACCGAGGTCGACAACTGGCCCGGCGACGCGCACGGCCTGATGGGCCCGGCGCTGATGGAGCGCATGCAGGCCCACGCCGAGCGCTTCGGCACCGAGATCATCTTCGACCACATCCACACCGCCGACCTGTCGCAGCGCCCGTTCCGGCTCAAGGGCGACAACGGCGAGTACACGGCCGACGCGCTGATCATCGCCACCGGCGCCAGCGCCAAGTACCTGGGCATCGAGTCCGAGCAGCGCTTCATGGGCAAGGGCGTGTCCGCCTGCGCGACCTGCGACGGCTTCTTCTTCCGCGACCAGGACGTGGCGGTGATCGGCGGCGGCAACACCGCGGTCGAGGAGGCGCTGTACCTGTCCAACATCGCGCGCAAGGTCTACCTGGTGCATCGCCGCGACAAGCTGCGCTCGGAGAAGATCCTGCAGGACAAGTTGTTTGCGAAGGCCGCGGCCGGCAAGATCGAGCTGGTCTGGGACCACGCGGTGGACGACGTGCTGGGCGACGAGACCGGCGTGACCGGCATGCGCATCCGTTCCACGAAGGACGATGCCGCACGCGAGATCCCGGTGCAGGGCTTTTTCGTCGCCATCGGCCACACCCCCAACACCAGCCTGTTCGACGGCCAACTGGCGATGCGCAACGGCTACATCACGATCAAATCGGGGCTCGAGGGCGGGGCGACCGCGACGACGATTCCCGGCGTGTTCGCCGCTGGCGACGTCGCCGACCAGGTGTACCGCCAGGCCGTCACCTCGGCCGGGTTCGGCTGCATGGCGGCGCTGGACGCCGAGAAGTTCCTCGATGTCGAGCACTGACCCGGGCACCTGGATCGTGGGAATCACACGATGAAGGTGGCCGTGGGTACAAGTCGGGCGCGGATCGACTCGAGTTTCGCTGGCCTGCGGATCGCCATCCCGGCGCGCAGGAACTGGTTCGTGATCCTGTTCCTGCTGGCCTGGCTCGGTGGCTGGGTGATGGGTGAAACATCGGCCATCCGCATGCTGGCATCCGGAAAGGGCGAAGTCGGCTTCATGGTGTTCTGGCTCTGCGGCTGGACCGTCGGCGGTGCCTTTGCCATCGGTGCCTGGCTGTGGAACGTCGCTGGCATGGAGTACATCTCGATCCGCAACGGTGAGCTTGCGCATCGCTTCGCGGTCGGCCCGGTCGGGTGGTCGCGCGAATACGCGCTTGCCCACGTGACCCGCCTGCGCGCCGTGCCCACGCCGCAAGCGGCCTTTGGCCAACGTTGGGGCAACAACCCCTTCGTTCCGAACGACGGCACGATCTGCTTCGACTATGGCGCGAAGACCATCCGCATGGGCAGCGGCCTGGACGAAGCCGAGGCGCGCCAACTCGTCGACCAGATGACGTCCCGGCATCACGGCCTGGCAGCGCTACCGGCATGAGGTTGGAGCATGTCGCGCCTGCAGCTCGTCCATAGCCTCGCCGACCTGCCTGCCACTGCCTGGGATGCCTTGCACGACGGCTGCCATCCATTCGTGCGCCATGACTTCCTCGCCGGCCTCGAAACGCACGGTTGCCTGCGCGCGGAATGGGGCTGGACGCCACGCCACGCCGCCCTTTTCGACGGCGGGCAACTGGTAGCGGCCGCGCCGGCTTACCTCAAGGGCAACTCGCACGGCGAATTCGTGTTCGACCACGCCTGGGCCCGCGCCTTCGATCAGCTCGGGCGCGACTACTACCCCAAATGGCTGGTCGCGGTGCCGTATTCGCCGGTCACCGGGCCGCGCCTGCTGGCGCGCGACCCTGCAACCCGGCGCGAGCTTGTGGAAGCACTGCGCGCGCAGGCGCAGGCGGACGGGCTGTCGTCGGC